>NZ_JAJCGR010000003.1:0-203802 GCF_020553125.1 Blautia sp. MSK20_18 | reverse complement strand
CTTTTGGTTTATAATTTGTGATATTTGATGTGTCCATAATATACCTCCATAAGTATATTTAAACACATTTAATATCTTTCTGCAATATATTTAGTTACTTATATCATCCTCCTCAATATGATGGCGCTTTGCATAGCCTGTAAGCATCAGTGTCAGTGCACCGTCGCCGGTCACGTTGCATGCGGTTCCGAAGCTGTCCTGCAGTGCAAAGATGGTAAGCATCAATGCAGTGCCGGAGCTGTCGAATTTCAGTATTCCGGTGATGATGCCAAGGGATGCCATGACGGTTCCTCCGGGAACACCGGGAGCTCCGATGGCAAAGATACCCAGAAGAAGGCAGAACAGAACCATGGTACCCGGCGTGGGAACGGAGCCGTACAGGATCTTCGAAATCGCCATACAGAAGAAAACCTCTGTCAGAACGGAGCCACAGAGATGGATGTTTGCAAACAGAGGGATCCCGAAGCTGACCAGATCCTTACGGAGTGGTTTTGCCTTGGAGGCGCACTGCAGTGCAACGGCCAGTGTGGCTGCAGATGACATGGTCCCTACGGCAGTCAGATAGGCAGGACCATAATGGCGGACAACCTCCAGAGGATTTTCTCCGGAATAGATTCCTGCAAGGATGTAAAGAAGAGCCATCCAGATAAAATGCCCGGCAAGCACCAGTACGATGATCTTCAGAAAAACAGGCAGCTGTCTGGTGATGGTTCCCTCGTAGGCAAGGCCGCAGAAGGTAGTGCCGATAAATAACGGAAGAATGGGGATGATGATCCGAGCCACCAGAGAAAGAACGATTTTCTGAAATTCATCCAGGAGCCCAGTGATCAGCTTCGCCTTTGTCCAGGTGGCGGCAAGTCCCAGCATCATTGCAAAAACAAGAGCACTCATAACGGACATGATCTGCGGGATCTCCAGCTCAAAGATCACCTCCGGCAGCCGCTTCAGTCCTGCAGCATAGGAATGGATGGACAGATGTGGAATGATGAGAAAGCCAGAGGCTGTGGAAAAAAGCGCTGCGCCAACAGAGGAGCCGTAAGCGAGGACAACCGCAACTCCTAGCATCAGCGAAGCATTTTTGCCAAGCCTGGTAATGGACGGAGCGATAAATCCCAGCACGATCAGCGGCACGCAAAAGGTAATGAGCTGGCCCAGAATGTACTTGATAGTAACTGTGATATTAAGAACTGCCATGGAGATTCCGTTGGTGCTGTACCGGTTCAGGATAAGCCCGGCTATGATCCCCAGGATCACAGCGACCAGCAGCTTAAATGGCAGACTGTTGAAAAAAGATGTTTTTTTCATTGGAAAACCTCCTCGGATAGTATAAAATAAAGCCAGAGTTTATTATAAAGGTATTTGATAAAAATCACAAGGAGGATGAAATGATTTATCTGGATAACGCGGCTACAAGCTTTCATAAGCCGGACTGTGTGCCGCGTGCTGTGGTGGAAGCCATGCAGCATGCAGGAAACAGCGGAAGGGGCAGCAGCGGCGAAGCAATGGCAGCCTCAAGGCTTATTTTTAATACAAGATGCCAGATCGCAGAGATGTTTGACGTATGGGGACCGGAATGTGTGGCCTTTACATCCAATGACACGGAAGCGCTCAATATCGCCCTGCAGGGAACACTTCATCCAGAGGAGGAAACTATCCATGCGATCTGTACGGAGATGGATCACAACAGTGTGCTCCGTCCGCTGTACCGCCTGGAAAAAAAAGGTATGAAGCTTACGATCCTGCCGGCAGACCGTAAGGGACGGATCTCCCTTACGGAGCTTGAAGCAGCCATCCGTCCGGAGACGAAGGTGATCGTCTGTACCCACGCTTCCAATCTGACAGGAAATCTCAATGATATCCACGCCATCGGTGAGATCGCACAGAAGCACCAGAAGCTTTTTATTGTGGATGCTGCCCAGACAGCAGGAGTATTTCCGATTTCCATGAAAAAAGATCATATAGATATTCTTTGCTTTTCCGGACATAAGGGCCTTATGGGACCCCAGGGCACAGGAGCTATCTGTGTCCGGCCGGGGGTATCTGTGGAGCCTCTGAAGGTAGGCGGAAGCGGCGTCCTCACCTTTCAGAGGGAGCATCCGCAGGATATGCCGGAGACACTGGAGGCAGGCACCCTGAACAGCCACGGGATCGCAGGTCTTGGTGCAGCCATCAGCTGGATTACCGAAATTGGAACAGAACAGATCCGAAAAAGAGAGCAGCAGCTGATGTGGCGTTTTTATGACCAGGTAAAGGAAATTCCGGGAGTCACCTTGTACGGGGATTTTTCCAGGGAAGAACGCTCCCCTGTGGTGACTCTGAATATTGCAGAGATGGATTCGGCAGAGGTGGCCATGGTCCTTGATGAAGAGTACGGGATCAGTGTAAGAGCCGGCGGCCACTGTGCACCGCTGATGCACAAAGCACTGGGAACCGAAAAAACAGGAGCCGTCCGCTTCAGCTTTTCTTATTTTAATACGGAAGAAGAGGTGGACACTGCTGCCGGGGCGGTAAAGGAGCTTGCCGCGGAATAAACAGCGAAAGACGGACAGAAAGGACACAAAACATGTATCAGACAATATATGATGTGGTAGAAAAAAGAGGACGCATAAAAACAGGGATCCTTCTGAACGGAAAGGATGCCGGACTGAAATATCTTGCAGAAGAAAACAGCTTTTTTTATCCGGAGGGAGCAGAAAGAAATAAAGAAGCAGAAGAATTCCTGAAGGCTTCCGTGGAAGCAGCTGTGGAAACCGGCGTTGTAAAAAGCGGAGACCGGGAGATATTTGTGGAAACCTACGAGAAGAATCCCAGGCTGATTATACTGGGTGGCGGCCATGTTTCTCTTCCCGTAGCAGAGATCGGCAGGATGCTGGGCTTTCATGTAACAGTCATGGATGACCGGGAGGAATTTGTGACGGAGGAAAGATTTCCCATGGCAGATGAGAGGATCTTTGGAGAGTTTGATACCCTGTCCGACAGGATCCCTCCCTATGAAAATGCCTACTATGTAGTGGTGACACGAGGCCATCTGGGAGATTCCGCCTGTGCAAGAGCGATCCTTAAGAGACCTTTTGCATATTTCGGAATGATCGGAAGCAGGACAAAGGTGCGGATCACCAGGGAAAAGCTCCTGAAAGAGGGCTTTACGGAGGAACAGCTGGATCAGATCCATGCCCCCATCGGACTTCCCATCGGAGGACAGATGCCGGCTGAGATTGCCGTGAGCATCATGGCAGAGATCGTGCAGGAAAAGAACCGGCATTTCCGCACCTACTGTGATGAGGCGGTGGAGGCAGCAGTACGCCGTAGGACACCAGGAACCATGGTCACGATCATCGAGAAGAAAGGCTCCTCACCAAGAGGAACCGGGAGCAAGATGTTCGTATTCCGGGACGGAAGCACGGCAGGAAGCATCGGCGGCGGAAAAGTGGAGTTTGAAGCCGGAAAACACGCAGTAAATATCCGAAATACGGAAACAAAGGTTTACGAGCTGGGACAGGGGGCGGGAGATCTTGGAATGATCTGCGGCGGAACTGTCCGGGTGCTTTTTGAGCCGGTAAATATGTGAAAGAACCGGCCAGGACTTGCATAATATTGCAGAATCGTGTATATTGGACGCAGAGAATTTTTTACCGGCGTATAAGGAGGAATCAGATAAAATGAAGAAAAAATGTATTATGGCTTTGATAATAGGCGCGGCTTTCCTTGCACAGGGCTGTGGATATGAGGAAGGAACCGATGCAGTGGTAACAGTAGTAGATTCCACACCGACGCCGGAGCCCACAGAGAAGCCGAAGGCAACTGCAACACCTACACCGAAGGCAGCAGCAGATTCCACAGCAGACGGAGCAGCAGCGGCAGACTCCACCACAGCCGGGACAGCAGATCCCGCAGCACAGACAGCAGCTACGGAGCAGACCCCAAGCGGCATCAACGTACAGGCTCAGGATGCCACCTATTATGCAGTGGAGGGTGTGAATTTACGTTCTGACGCCAATGCAGAGGCAGAGTTTGTGGCAGGTGTCCTTTCCGGAGAATCCCTGAAGTGTACCGGTGTCTGTGACAATGGATGGATCCGTGTGGATTATAATGGCCAGACCTGCTACGCATCCGGCGATTACGTCAGCACAACCCCGCCGGTAGGAGCAGTGGCAGCAGATACTACCGCAGAAGATGCTACCGCAGAAGCAGCACAGTAGAGCACAGACTACAGGCTTTGACCAGATCAGGGAAATCCTGATCCTGCTTCAATTGCAGATATCTCCTTGATATAATAAAAAACAGGCAGCTGTATCCAATGAAATACATCGATACAGGCAGCCTGTTTTTTGTTTCGACATATAGTCCAGTCCGTTCAGAGCACAAGGATCATACCAGCGGATCGTACCCGCAGATCATTCCGGATAAACAAGACGGTCCGGTTTGATATCGTAGAGAACCTCGTTCAGGAATTTCTTTGCCAGATATTTTGCCATGCCAAGGTTCATATCCAGATAATTTCCACAGTCCTTGGGAGAAGCTCCCGGGATCTCACCCTCAAAATCGCGGATAAATTCAAACATCTCGATCATCAGCGGAACGATATCTCTGGATTCATAATCCCCGTTAAGAAGAAGATAATTTCCGGTACGGCAGCCCATAGGACCCCAGTAAATGACCTTCGGGCCAAACTCCTTATGGTTCCGCAGGAAGGTAGCTGCCAGATGCTCCATGGCGTGAAGCTCGGCAGTGTTCATAACAGGCTCCTCATTGGGAGAAGTCATACGGATATCGAAGGTGGTGATCACCTGATCTCCAACCGGATCCTTACGTGAAACGTATACGCCTGGCTGAAGCTTGATATGGTCAATGGTAAAACTTGTGATCTTTTCCATGTTGATTCCTCACTTTCTTATATGTACGGAGCCCATAATAAGCTCCATACATGATTTTAGCAGAGAACCGGAAGAGATACAAGGCAAAACAAAGGGAATCCTGCACCTGGTTCCGTGCAAAGTTGACTTTATGAAAAGATGATGTTAAACTGAGAAAAGCTTACAGGGGGAGAGTGAAAAGCTCACCTGAAAATGCCGGAACAGGCGTTTTCGGGATCTGATAAGGAGGACTTATAAATATGAAACGTAAGGTTTTAGCCGTATTATTTGCGACAGCTCTTACCGCAGGAATGCTTTCCGGATGCGGAAGCACAGACAGTACTTCTGACAAAGCAGACCAGAAGGAAGAATCTCTGGAGGAAGAAACCTCAGAAGGACAGACTGGCGTAGATGAAGAGACAGCAGCCAATGCAGTATCCGAGGAGGAGGCTGAGGCGGCAGGCTTTTCAGACCATGAAGAAAGCGCCGATGATCAGGAGGCTTCCGGTGATGCAGAGGACACTTCACATGAAACCGAAGCTTCTGCAGACAGTACAGAGGATACAGACAGCGCAGACGGAGAATTTTCCGATGGTTCCGAGGATGCACAAATGGCAGGAACAACTGTGATCGATACCAGCCAGCAGCTGACAGGAACCCATCATGCTGCCATCACCGTAAAGGATTATGGCGAGATCGATGTAGAGCTGGATGCAGACACCGCACCCATTACAGTCACAAATTTTGTAAAGCTGGTACAGGACAATTTTTATGACGGTCTGACCTTCCACCGGATCATTGACGGATTTATGATCCAGGGCGGAGATCCAAACGGAGACGGGACCGGCGGAGCAGAGGATACCATCAAGGGCGAATTTTCCAGCAATGGAGTGAAGAACGATATTTCTCATGTGAGAGGAACCATTTCCATGGCCCGCAGCACAGATCCGGACAGCGCAAGCTCTCAGTTCTTTATCGTACAGTCCGATTCCACACATTTGGATGGCGACTATGCTGCATTCGGACACGTGACCTCAGGGATGGACATTGTAGATCAGATCTGCAAGGATGCCAAGCCGACAGACGGCAACGGAACCATTGCAAAGGATCAGCAACCGGTGATCGAGAGTATCCGTATGGTTGACTGACAGGAGGGAGAAGGATGCTGAAAGGGAAAACAGTGCTTCTTGGCATCACAGGAAGTATTGCTGCATACAAGATCGCATATCTGGCAAGTGCATTACATAAGCTTCATGCAGATGTCCATGTACTGATGACAGAGAATGCAACGAACTTTATCAATCCGATCACATTTGAAACACTGACCGGGAATAAATGCCTGGTGGATACCTTTGACCGGAACTTTCAGTTCCAGGTAGAGCACGTATCCATTGCCAAGAAGGCAGATGTTGTGATGATCGCACCGGCCAGTGCAAACGTGATTGGAAAGCTGGCCAACGGCCTTGCGGACGATATGCTCACTACTACGGTAATGGCCTGCAGGTGTCAGAAGATCCTTGCACCGGCCATGAATACCGCCATGTATGAGAATCCTGTGGTACAGGACAATATCCGGAAGCTGCAAACCTACGGATATGAGGTGATCACACCGGCCAGTGGCTACCTGGCATGCGGGGACACCGGAGCCGGAAAAATGCCGGAGCCGGAAACCCTTCTGGAATATATCCTGAAGGAAGCCGCCTTCCAGAAAGACCTTGCCGGCAAAAAGCTCCTGGTAACGGCAGGACCTACCCAGGAGGCCATCGACCCGGTCCGCTGTCTCACCAACCATTCATCCGGAAAGATGGGATACGCCATTGCAAAAATGGCCATGCTCAGAGGAGCGGAGGTTACGCTGGTAAGCGGACCTACTGCCATTGAGCCGCCCCTTTTTGTGAAGGTCGTACCTGTGACATCCGCCAGAGATATGTTCGAGGCAGTCACCGGTTTAAGTGATGAACAGGATATCATCATCAAGGCTGCCGCAGTGGCAGACTACCGTCCGAAGCAGGTCAGCGAAGACAAGGTTAAGAAAAAAGACGATCAGGCTTCCATAGAGCTTGAGAGGACAGACGACATTCTGAAATATCTGGGCCAGCACAAAAAGCAGGGTCAGTTCCTCTGCGGATTTTCCATGGAGACCAGAGACATGCTCCGTAATTCCAGAGCCAAGCTTGAGAAGAAAAACCTGGATATGGTGGCAGCCAACAACCTGAAGGTAGAGGGCGCCGGATTCCAGGGAGATACCAATGTCCTGACTCTGATCACACAGGACGATGAAGTGTCACTCCCGCTTATGAGCAAGGAGGATGCAGCGTTAAAGATCCTGGATAAGATCCTTCTGCTTACCACAAAGGCAGAAGCATAGCTACCGAGCCGGTCAGAGAGCCGGTTTTAACAACGAAAAGCGGAACAAAAAGATCACCGCTTTCCATCACCGTATTGTATCCGCAGAAAACGCCGGGAAATGCTGTATTTCCGGAAATATTCACAGAGCGGAACGGTAACAAGGAGGAGAAGAAATGAAAAACAACAGATTTACAACAGCACAGCTTACGTTACTGGGCCTGATGGCAGCGATCCTTCTGCTGATGGCCTACACACCACTGGGATATCTGAACATCGGGCCACTGGCCATTTCCTTTAACGTGATCCCGGTAGCCATCAGTGCAGTCGTCCTCGGACCCGTAGGAGGAGCCGTGGCAGGTGCGATCTTCGGCCTGACCAGCTTTCTCCAGTGCATCGGAGTAGGCGGCTCCAGTGCAATGGGAGTTGTGCTTTTCGGTATCAATCCGGTATTTGCCTTTATCCAGCGTTTCATCCCACGTCTTCTGGACGGTATCTGCCTCGGATATATTTTTAAAGGCATGCGAAAGGTCAGCAATACCTATGTGGCATGTGCAGTAACCGGATTCTTTTCCGCATTCCTGAATACCTTGTTCTTCATGGCAGCACTTGTAGGACTGTTCGGAAATACCGATTATGTAAAAAATCTGATGGGCGGTCATAACATCATCATCGGCTGCTGTCTCATGGTAGGGATCAACGCAGTATGCGAAATGATTTCCTCCACAGTGATCACAGGAGCAGTGGGAGCTGCACTTTCCAAGGCACATCTGATCCCATCCGCACAGATCAGCCGTGAGAAGACAAAAGCATAAAGACGGGGAAATAAAATTATGATATTAGCAATTGATATTGGAAATACCAACATAGTCGTGGGCTGCATCGATGATCAAAAAACATACTTCATCGAGAGACTTGCTACCGTAAGAACAAAAACAGAACTGGAATATGCCGTAGACCTGAAAACCTTACTGGAAATCTACCACATCAAAAAGGCAGACATAGAAGGCTGTATCATTTCATCTGTAGTCCCGCAGATCACCAACATTGCCAGGCTGGCAGCAGAAAAGATCCTCAAAAAAGAAGTCATGGTCCTGGGACCAGGAGTAAAAACAGGTCTGAACATCATGATGGACAACCCCGGACAGCTGGGCGCGGATCTTGTGGCAGACGCTGTGGCAGGATTAAATGAATATCCGGTTCCGTTTATTGTGATCGATATGGGAACCGCCACTACCGTTTCGGTTGTCAACAGCAAAAAGCAATACATTGGCGGAATGATCCTTCCTGGCATCGGAATATCCCTGGATGCACTGACAGCCAGAGCATCCCAGCTCAGCGGGATCAGCATCGATGCCCCGAAGCATGTGATCGGGCGCAATACCATCGAATGCATGAAAAGCGGCGTGCTCTACAGCAACGCAGCAGCTATCGATGGGATCATAGACCGGGTGGAAGAAGAGCTTGGTGAGAAAACAACCGTGATCGCAACAGGCGGTCTTGCAAAAAAGATTATTTCTCACTGTAAGAAAGAAATCATTCTGGATGAGGACCTTCTGCTCAAGGGACTCCTTGTGATCTATAAAAAGAATAAATAAAAACAACAAAAAAATCAGCTGCCGGTGCAGGAAACACTTACCGGACAGCTGATTTTTTTACTGTAGAAATGCTCTGCGGAAATCCTCAGGCACAGGTGCCAGGAAACACATAGGCTCCCCGGTGATGGGGTGGGCAAATTCCAGCTGGAAGGAATGCAGGGCCTGGCGTCCGATCCGGTCAAAAACCGGATGATACAGAAAATCCCCCGGCAGCGGACAGCCAATATATTTCATATGCACCCGGATTTGATGAGTCCGCCCCGTATCCAGATGCAGCTCCACAAGAGCATATCCATTGCTGACTGCAAGACGCTCAAAATGAGTCACGGCAGCCTCCCCTCGCTCAAAATTAACCTCCCTTGTGATCACAGAAGCATCCATTCTGGCAACAGGAGCGGAGATCGTCCCTCTTTCCGGCGGGATCCCGTCAGTAAGTGCAAGATAGGTACGTCGGATCTGGCGCTGCTTCATCTGGGCAGAGAGAAGAGCCCCGCTCAGAGGGTTCTTGGCCAGCACCAGCACCCCGGTGGTATCCCTGTCCAGCCGGTTGATGCAGCGGTAGACAAAAGCCTTCCTCTGCTGCTTATAATACCAGGCAACACCGTTGGCAAGCGTATTCTCGTAGTTCCCGGCAGAGGGATGCACAGGCATATCAGCAGGCTTGCTCAGCACAAGGATATCCTCATCCTCATACAGGATATCCAAAGGCAGCGGCACCGGAATAATGGAAGGCTCCGATCCGTCCCCGGCCTCCTCCGGAACAAAGATCCGGAGAACATCCCCCTCCCTCAGGACCGTTCTGCCAAAAGCCGGCTGCTCGTTCAGCAGGATCGCCTGTTCCGCCCGCTTCATAGTAGTCAATATATGTTTGGAAAAACCCTTCTTCCGAAGAAACCCAAGAACATTTTCCCCGGACTCCCCGGTTGAGATCGTATAGGTAATAATTCTCTCCATAGAAAAAAATCCTTTTCTGAAATTTAGCAGGCCAAAAGCCAGATCAGGCGGCCTGCGGGTATAGTATAGCATTTGGGAAGGGAAATGTCGATTAGGCATAAAAAAAGAGCTGGTACAAGAGGAAACATCCTTGGACAGCTCGTGGATTATGGGATTTGTGTCGCTTATTATCTTCATTAGTCACAGACCAAAAAAAACATATTTTACAGCCATATGTAAGGATACCATTGATATTTTCCTTTGTCAAGGCGTGCCAAAGACATGAAGCATGCTAATAATGTCGTTTTTTAAGCATCATATGCAGCCGTTTTCTATCAAAAAGTAAATAAACAGTCTGATAATCATCGAAATCTAACATTAGTGGTCACTAAAAGTGGTCACTTTTTTCTTGCGCAAATCCGCGTAAAATCAATACTTTTCAAGCTTTTTTCCTTTTTCTTTCCAATTATTAGTGGTCAAAATCGTGGTCAACTGTGCCGAAAAAGCCAGTGTTTAACAGTGTTTTAAGCTCTTTTTCGCTAATGAAGATATTAAGCGATACCTGACAGCAGAAAGAGATGCCATGAAAACAGGATATAGTATCAAAACATGGAAAATGCGGCTCTTTTGTCCGGAAAAGCAAATGATCGAAACAACAGAAGCCCTGTATCGGGATGCCGTAGCATTTTACTACAAGCTACTGAAAGAAAGAGAAGAGCTCTGGGCCGAAAATCTGCTGACCATCCAGGGATATCTGGAAAAACTCACCGTTCCCGGAAGAGACGGAAGAGAACCAAAGTACATCCCGCCAGGCGGAAAGCTCCCCGTTTACTTTCGGAGATCTGCCATGAACAAAGCTGCAATGGCAGTAAAGACCGCAGCAAGCGCAGAAAGCTTCCCCGAAAAGATCGATGCCAATATCACCTTTTTCAAGGGAATGTACAAAGACCTGACAGACACCTCCGTAGTGCTGAAGCTCTGGAACGGAAAGAAATGGATCTGGGTACCCTGCGGACTTACAGGACGCCCCTTCCCCAAGGAAGCAGCGATCCTTTCACCGACACTGGTCCATGAGGAAAAATGGCTCATGTTCCATGTACCTGTCAAGCAGGAAAACTCCGATGCCCGGATAGCAAAGGAACGAATGCAGGAAGGCGCCAGAGTATGCAGCGTCCGCTTTACCAATACGGACAGCTTTGCAGTATGCACAGTTCTGGATGAAGGATCCAGGCAGCTGGCTGTAAAAAACTGCAGAGGCGGAAATGCATACCGACATCATTGCAAAGCTTTGATGAAAAAAGTAGAAGCATCCAGGGCATTTACCGATAAAGACAACGTCAGTCAGCCAAACAGGAAATATTACATGCATCTCAAGCACCTGAATGAACATTATGCACATCAGGTCAGCAAGGAGATCATAGATTTCTGCAAAGAAAAACACACCGGGATACTGGTACTGCCGGAGTATGATGAAGATTTTTCCAGGATATCCATGTACAGGAGTGGCAACTATTCGCCCCTTCACTTAAGTATCCGCATCCGGAATTATCTGAAATACAAAGCTTGGGCAGAAGGAATCCTGGTACTTGAGTTGCGCGCCGACGGAACAGAAAAGCAATGTTCCATCTGCGGAGCCACCGGAAAAAAACAGGGCAGCATATTCATCTGCCAGAACGGCCATCAGGTCAACCGCTTCCTGAATGGCGCCCGAAACCTGGGCCGTAAATGCCAGGAAAGCTTCCGGAAAAACAACAAACCAAGTTAATAAGCGGCAGGAATGCCTCTTATATATAAATGCTGAGCAATCAGCAAGAGAGGAAGCGCCAGTGACGCCTCCTTTCCGGTTGAATACCGCCAGGCGGCCCAACGCAGGCGTCGCCGAAGATCTGTGCCCTTTGGGTGTGGGGTGTATTCGAAGTTATAAGAATGTGAAATTACTGAGATCTGATCTGGGACTGGGGTCAGTATATAGATGTTAAAAATGAGGATGGAATAGAGATATGGATTCTAGAAAAGAACGGTTTGTTGGTCATTAAAATTATGGAAAAACAGATGATTTCTACTTTATAAAATAGCTGTTGAGTGGGGCATGAAAAGTGATGATACCTACGTATTTTGAGTGGTGCGAGTGAATGATTTGTTCATGACAAAAAATAGTGAACAGAGTTGGATTGAATGTTATGTACAGTTTCAATAAAGTTCATACATCAATAGGATTCGATTCAACATCCAAAACTTAGAAAAACGTCATATTGAGCTATACGGAGTTCGATTGTATAAAGTAAAACTTCAGTTATTGCTGATAAAAGACGAGTGTACTCAACGGATGTTTTATGGAGTAGAAATCAGAGAAAATAGGATTTCTGCGGCAATAGGGTATGACGACATAAGAAAACAATTAGCCGTATGAGTGACAAGAGAAAATAAGATGACATTCATTTAGATGTGTATATAAATTTGCGGAAAGAAAAAATGATGAGGGGTATTTGGAGATGAGGAAGAATAAAATCAGAATACTGCATGTGGCACAGGCCGCGGGTGGCGTGGATCGCTACATCCGAATGCTTCTCAAGTATTTGGACAAAGAGAAGTTTGAGAATATATTGATTTGTTCACAAGATTTCCATGAAGAAGACTACAGAGGTTTGGTGGATTCATTTGAACAGGTCGAGATGACCAGAGCCATTGGAGGCAGCGACTTAAAGGCGATTAAAGGGGTTAGAGCACTGATAAAAAAATATAACCCCGATATTGTATATGCTCATTCCAGCAAAGCTGGAGCAATTACTCGTGTTGCAGATATTGGTCTGAAGAATCACTGTGTATACAACCCACATGGATGGGCATTTAATATGCGATGCTCTGCAAAGAAAAAGGCAATGTACACGGCTATTGAAAAGGCAGCTGTTCCTTTCTGCGACAAAATCATTTGTATTTCAGATGCGGAGAAGCAGTCAGCACTGGATAAGAAGATTTGCAGGGAGGATAAGCTACAAGTTATTTTTAATGGTGTGGATATCGAAGCCTATGAAAACGGATTGCATGGTGCAGTTAAGAGAAAAGATCTGAACATTCCAGAAGACGCATTTGTTGTTGGGATGGTTGGGCGAATGAGTCCGCAGAAAGCACCAGATGTCTTTGTTAAGATGGCAAAGAAAGTAAAAGATGTAGTTTCAAATGCACACTTCATTATTGTTGGCAACGGAAATCAAGAATCCGAGATTAGAAAGTATGCGGAGGAGAATGGATTTTCGGATAGTCTGCATATTACAGGTTGGGTCGATAACCCGATGAGCTATGTGGAGTTATTTGATGTGGCGTGCCTATTGAGCCGTTGGGAAGGCTTTGGCCTAGCACTACCTGAATATATGATGGCGGGCAAACCGATAGTGGCAAGCAAAGTGGATGCTATTCCGAATATAATCAAGGATGGGGTAAATGGCTTGCTTGTTGATGTGGATGATGATATTGGAGCAAGTAAAGCTGTACTGCGAATCTATCAGGAAAGTGGATTAAGAGATAGCCTGGTAACACAGAGCATGGAAGATGTACATAACAGATTTAATGCTCGAAGAGTTTCTGAAGAACACGGGAAACTGTTTGAGAGTTTATAAGGCCGGGGGAATAGATGGTATGAAGGGTCTTATTTTAGCTGGCGGTTCTGATACACGCCTGTATCCATTAACGAAAATTATGAGAAAGCAGTTTCATAAAAGAAATTTATCGACAGGCTGGTTATAAGACGGAAGTTTTGCCAGTGACCACGGCAGAATATAGTTTGAGTAAAGCAAATCGTCCGTTTAACAGCTGTCTAGATAAGAGCAAACTGATGAAAGCTGGATTTATTCCGCTTCCGACATGGCAGGATGCGCTGCGCCGTTACTTGGAAGAAATTGAGCAGTAATAGAGGAGATAGACAAAATGGGACAGATTAAAGTTGAGAAAAATGTAGGTGGTATCGAGGGGCTTTGCGTGATTGAGCCTGCTGTTCACGGTGATGCTCGTGGCTATTTTATAGAAACCTACAACGAAAAAGATATGAAGGAAGCTGGAATTGATATTCACTTCGTGCAGGATAACCAGTCTATGTCCACAAAGGGCGTGTTGCGAGGCCTGCACTTCCAGAAGCAGTATCCGCAGTGCAAGTTGGTACGCGCCGTGCGCGGTACAGTGTTTGATGTTGCTGTTGATCTGAGAAGTGATTCTAAGAGTTATGGTAGGTGGTACGGCGTTACGTTGTCCGCTGAGAATAAGAAGCAGTTTCTCATTCCAGAGGGCTTTGCTCATGGCTTTCTTGTTCTGAGCGACGAGGCAGAGTTCTGTTATAAGGTCAATGACTTCTGGCATCCAAATGACGAAGGTGGCATGGCTTGGAATGACCCGGAAATTGGCATTGAATGGCCGGAATTGAAGGGTGAGTACAAGGGTAGTGCAAGTGCAGAGGGGTACATGCTGGAGGATGGTACGGTACTGAACTTGAGTGATAAGGACCAGAAGTGGCTGGGATTGCAAGATACTTTTAAATTTTAGGAACGTAGGGGTAAGGTTAAGGCGGAACATAGTATTATTCTTAGATTTATGTGGCTGATACAGTGGCAGGATTTGAGTAATGAGGTCTACAGTATTGAGGATGAAGCATCTGATATTATGCTGAAAAACCTTACAAAGATAATTGCCGATTCTGATAGCAAAGATGTTGCATTTGAACTGCTTGATGAAACCGAAAAAGCTGGATACAGTAAGGTGACAAAAGCTAGACATGATGGATTAAGTTGAAAAAGCTTAGTTAGAAAGTTGGATATGATTTTAAGTAGGGGTTGCAAAGAACTATAAAAATGCTGATTGAGATTAGCAAGTAAAAGAGGATATAAATAATGGAAACAAAAATGATATCAGTTATAGTACCAATTTATAATGTGATGAATTACCTTCAACAATGTTTGGAGAGCATTATACAACAAACATATACAAATCTTGAAATCATTCTAGTTGATGATGGATCAACTGATCAAAGTGGAGCAATTTGTGACTTGTATAAAGAAAAAGATTCAAGAATCGCTGTTATTCATAAAAAGAATGGTGGATTATCCGATGCAAGGAACACTGGGTTAAACATTTGCAAGGGGGAGTATATTTCTTTTGTTGATAGTGATGATTATCTTTCTCCATATTTTTATGAAATATTGCTAGGTGTTGCCGAAAAGAAAAATTGCGATATTGTTGCACTAAAAGAGGGCGTAAGTTTTTGGGATGGAGAAGAAGCCCCAGTTTTAGCAAAAAGTAAAGAAGAATTCTCTGTTTGTTATTTAAATTCCCATGATGTTTTGGAAAGAATGTTATATCAGGAAATTGAGATAGGAGCTCCATTTAAAATTTATAAGAGAGAGATTTTCGACAATATTCGTTTTCCAGTTGGATATCTTTATGAGGATGTAGCAACAACTTATAAACCTTTCTTTAATGCAAAAGAATGTGCAATTGTAGAAGCTGATATTTATGCGTATAGAAAGAGAAGGGATAGTATTATTCGACAGTCGTTTTCTTCAAAAAAAATGATTTGTCTTGATATTTTCGATCAATTAGTTAATGATGAACAATTAAAAGCTGCTGGTTTGCAAAAAGCAGCAAAATCAAGAGTATATGCAATGACTTATTCGGTTTTTCTGCAAGTAAATGAGAACGATAAAAAAACACAGAGAATAATATGGAATAAATTGAAAACTGTACAAAAAGATGTGATGTTCGATAGATCGAAAATAATGAGAAAAAAGAATCGCTATGCGGCCTATATATCAATATTAGGCATGAATATATCTTACATAATTGGAAGAAAGTTTGGACAAAAGGGATCTATGTCTTAATGTTTAATTAAGATGAATAGGTGTGAGTTAGTGGAATAAGGATATGAAAAATAATAGGGTATTAATTCTAAAAGATAATTATAATTCATTTGAAAAATATTACTTGGATAAACTAAAAGAGTGTAGCATTGATACAAAATTTTACTACACGTCATCCTCTGTATTGCGAAAGATTTTTACGCACTATGCGTTGCCGTTTGAGTCATTGTGGTATGGAAATTGGAAAAAAAATCTTAATGCATATGATTGTATCATTGTTTTTGACTCACTGCATTCTGCAAATTTATTAAAATATATTCGGAAAAGATATGGGAAAAGACTTATTTTTTGGCACTGGAATCCAATAAAAAAAGATAAAGATATAGCTATTTGGAAAGAAACTAAAGAAATGTGTGAGCATTGGACATTCAATCCAAAGGATGTCAAGAAATATGGGATGGGTTTAAATAACCAATTTTTCTTTTATCAGAATCGAGAAAATGTTTCTAAGGAAGAGGCGGCTTTTTTTGTTGGTGTAGACAAGGGGAGATATGAAAAGCTTTTGGCAATTTCGAAGAGTTTAAAAAATATAGGTGTTACTGTAGACTTTCATATTATAAGTATGGAAAGCAATGATAACCGCAAATATGTTGAAAAAATATATATGGAGTATGATGAAGTAATATCTCATATTCGAAAATCAAAAGTAGTTGTTGAAATGGTGCAAGATGGTCAGAATGGTTTAACAGCACGAGCACTAGAAGCAATGTTTTTTGAAACAAAGTTAATAACAAATAATAGAGAGATTCGCAATTTCAATTTTTATAATGATAATAATATTTTCATTATTGGTGAAGATAATAACGATAAATTGGATACTTTCTTGCACACTCCATTTCAGCCGATAGAGAAAAAAGTTCTTTATCAATATGATGCGAATGGATGGCTCGATAATTTTATGAGGAGAAAATAAATGATTATTACACAGACTCCGTTTCGCATGTCCTTTTTTGGTGGCGGAACAGATATGGAAAACTTTTTTAAGGAATATGGGGGAGCAGTTCTGTCTACCACATTTGATAAGTATTGCTATGTAAATGTGCGCCATCTGCCGCGTTTCTTTGATTATTCTACAGAGCTGTCTTATTCCAAGACTGAACGTGTAACCAGCATTGAGGATATTCAGCACCCTGCAATTCGTAATGCAATGAAGATGCTGGATATGCATGAAATTCGTCTTACATATGAAGCAGATCTCCCGGCACGCTCTGGTTTAGGTACATCAAGTTCTTTTGCAGTCGGAATGCTGGATGCTTTTTATGCGCTGAAAGGCAAATATGCTGACAAGAAAAAATTGGCAGATGAAGCTATTTATCTGGAGCGGAATCTGTGCCAGGAAGCAGGTGGCTGGCAGGATCAGATTGCAGCATCGTTTGGTGGTTTTAATCGCATTAACTTTAATGCTGATGGTTATGAAGTTCTTCCTGTGATTATTTCTCCAGAGAGAAAGAAACAACTTAACCAGAATTTGATGATGTTCTTTACGGGCTTTACTCGCTTTTCTTCCGATGTGCAGAAAGCAAATGCTGCTGGTAAAGTCGATAAAACGGCACAGTTAAAAGAAATGCTGTCGCTTGTGGATGATGCGGAAAAAGTCTTGACAGACAGAGAAAAAGATTTGGACGATTTCGGTAGGTTGTTGGATCACACGTGGAAGTTGAAACGTCAGACAGGATCTGCGGTGTCCACAAATAGCATTGATGAACTTTATGCAAAAGGAATGGCGGCTGGTGCTTTGGGTGGAAAGCTCCTTGGTGCCGGCGGCGGTGGATTCCTTGTATTTTATGTACAGCCGGAACGACAGGATGCTGTTCGTTGGGCGATGCGTGATTTGCTCTATATTCCGTTCAAATTTGAGGACGGTGGAACGCGTGTAATCCATTATACACCGGAAGACTATACACCAAAGGATTAAAAACATGAAAGTAGTGATTATGGCAGGCGGGAAGGGAACTCGTATTTCTTCTGTGGCGAGTGATATTCCTAAGCCGATGATAAAAATTGAAGGCATCCCAGTGCTGGAACGAGAGATTGAGTGCCTGAAAAACCAAGGATTTAATGACATCATTATGACAGTAAGCCACTTGGGGAATATCATCATGGATTACTTTGGTGATGGTTCTGGAAACTCTCCGGCAACAGGTAAGCCGTTTGGCGTACATATTGAGTACTATTTTGAAAAGGAACCGCTCGGCAATGCAGGTGCGCTGTTCAAAATTAAGGATAAGCTGACATCAGATTTTCTCCTTCTAAATGCCGACGCAATGTTTGATGTGGATTTCAACCGTTTTGTTGCCTTTCATCAGAAACACGGTGGATTAGTAACGCTCTTTACACATCCGAACAGTCATCCATATGATAGTGGACTGATTATCGCGGATAAAAATGGCGCAGTCGAAAAGTGGTTGGCCAAGGAAGATGCACGGCCACAGTATTACAGAAATCGTGTGAATGCAGGATTACATGTTATCAATCCTGAAGTGTTGGAGCTTGCCGGTATTGATGTCGGTTCGGTAGGGAAGATTGGCGAGGATGGTAAGCCTGTAAAAGTTGATTTGGATCGCCAGTTGTTAAAACCGTTAGCAGGAACAAGAAAGATGTTCTGCTATGACAGTCCCGAGTATGTCAAAGATATGGGCACTCCAGATCGGTACTATTCCGTATGTAAAGACTGCAAAGAAGGAAGAATTTCGGCAAAAAATCTAAAACATAAGCAGAAAGCAATCTTCCTTGACAGAGATGGCACAATCAATAAGTATGTTGGATTCCTTAGAAATATAGATGAGTTTGAGCTGATTGAAGGTGTGGCAGCAGCAATCCGTAAAATCAATGAGTCAGGCTATCTTGCTATTGTCGTGACAAATCAGCCAGTTATTGCTCGCGGCGAGGTTTCCTTTGAAGATTTGGAAGAAATTCACAACAAAATGGAAACACTTCTTGGAAAAGAAGGTGCATATCTTGATGCGATTTATTACTGCCCACATCATCCTCATAAGGGGTATGAGGGAGAACGTCTGGAATTGAAGATTGAGTGTGATTGTCGTAAACCAAAGCCGGGAATGTTATTCAAAGCGGCAGAAGATTTTAACATTGATTTGTCACAGTCATGGATGATTGGCGATGGTGAAAATGATGTTAAAGCGGGTATCCATGCTGGATGCAAGACTGTGCTTTTGAGCAATAGTGATGAAAATTATGGACAGACCGAAACGGTGAAGTCGATTAATGAATTTGTTAGCCGCATGATGTGAAGATTGGAGTTTGTGGAGGAAGAGAAAATGAACGAGTTAAAAGAAAACATTGCGAAGCATGTTGAGATTCTCCGCGAGAGATATCCGTCACTAGAATCCATTAAGAAAAAAATTGTAGAAGCATATTTTTTGTTGGAAGAAGCTTATAAGAATGGTGGTAAATTGCTGGTTGCTGGAAACGGTGGTTCTGCTGCGGATGCGGAGCACATAGTTGGCGAATTGATGAAAGGCTTTAAACTCCCTAGAAAACCAGATGCGGATTTCGCAGATAAGCTGATTAAGGAAAATGAAGAGCTTGGAACTGTTCTGGCAGCAAATCTACAAGGCACACTTCCTGCCATTGCGCTGGATGGACATCCGGCATTGTCTACTGCGTACATGAATGATTGCGAACCGCTCCTGTGCTTTGCTCAGCAAGTAAATGGCTATGGCAAGGCGGGAGATGTATTTTTAGGCATTTCTACAAGTGGTAATAGCAAGAATGTGCTATATGCTGCGATCACCGCACATGCAAAAGGTATGAAGGTAATCGGTCTGACTGGCGCAAAGAACAGCAAACTGGAGCAGATGAGCGATGTGTGCATTAAAGTTCCGCAGACTGAAACTTATATGATTCAAGAATTGCATCTGCCGGTTTACCACTGCCTGTGCTTGATGCTTGAAGATGAATTTTTTGGGGAGAAATAACCAGATGAAGATATTATGGCTTTCGCTGTGTCCACCCTATAAAGAAGTAAAACATGCAGGGGGACAAGCACTTTATAAACATGTTTTATCTTTCTTAGAACACAAAGAAGTTGAAATCAAAATGGTTTCTTTATGTAAAAAGGAAGAGTATGAATATGTCCGAGCGATGGGATGTAATTTTTCTATTGAGTTGATTCCTGATGAAGCTGGTAAACTTTCAGTTTTGGACTATGAAAGCAGATGGAATCCGTGGCATAAATTTGGTGGTTATCTTTCAAATAGCCGCTGGCATAAGCTAAAAGAAAAGATAATAGAGTTAAAAAAAGAAGGATATAGTCCAGATTTGATTATTTTCAACTGGACTGAAATGTTGGCACTGAATAACTTACTGCGAAAATTGTATCCAAATGCAAAATATGTAGCAATCGAGGAAGATGTAGCCTTTGTGAAAAGAAAACGGCGCTGGGAACTTAGTACTAATGCCATTGCAAAGCTTTTTCATTGCATAAGATTTAAAACATGCGTAAAAAAGGAAAAAGCATGGCTGAATGCGATGCACTTAATTGCAGTGTACAGTAATAAAGACAAAGAAAGATTGGAGAGCATCGGCATAGACGGTAATAATGTCTTTGTGTTTTCACCGGTATTTGCAGATAAGAGCAATCTTATCTGGAACAGAAAAAATAACGATATTCTTTTCTGGGGTGCAATGTCGAGAAAAGAAAATTCTGATAGCGCACTTTGGTTCATTCGAGATGTTATGCCTTTACTAGATAACTTGAAGTGTAGATTTGCCATTGTTGGTGCAAATCCGCCAGAAGAGCTAATGAAGGAAGCATCGGATAGAGTGATTGTTACAGGATTTGTCGATAGTCCGAACCAATACTTCGAAGATTCAATGTGCATGGTTGTGCCGTTGGTTATTGGAGCAGGAATCAAAATCAAGGTCTTAGAGGGATTATCAAGTGGTATTCCTGTCATTTCAAATGAAATCGGAATAGAAGGCATTGCGGCACAAACTGGAAATCAGTATTTACACGCAGAAACAGCTGTAGAATTTGCTGAGGCAATTAAGAAAGTTAATTCAGATAAAGGATTATCTGAACAGTTATCGAAAAATGCAAAAAAAATGATTGCCACAAATTACAATGAGCAAAGAAGCACCGAACAGTTTATAGCACTCTGCAAGGAGTTGGTTTGATGGAAAAGGTTGGAATAATTTTACTGAACTACTGCAATTATAATTTGACGATTGACTGTATTGAGAGTATTAGACAATCGACATATCAAAACTATGAGATTATTGTAGTTGATAATAATTCACCTGATCATTCAGGAAAGAATCTATCTCAGCTAGAAGGCATCCGTTTTTTACAGATGGAAGAAAATCTTGGTTTTGCAGCGGGCAACAACAGGGGAATAGAAGTAGCTTTATCTGATGGCTGCGAGTATGTGATGCTGTTGAATAATGACACGGTGATAGATCCTAATATGATTGAAACGCTGGTTTCAAGAGCCGATGCGAACACAGTTGTAGTTCCAAAGATGTATTATTTCGATGTAGAAGGACGAAAGGATATACTGTGGTACGCCGGTGGAATACTAAAATATAAGAGTTCGGATGGAATCCATATTGGCGGCAAGCAAGAGGATTCAAAGCAGTATTCAATTGAAAGAGAAGTAACATTTGCAACGGGTTGTTGCATGATGATACATAGAGCAATTCTTGAAAAAGTTGGATTGTTACGTGAAGAGTATTTTATGTATTGTGAAGATACAGATTATTCAATTCGTTTAAATAAATCAAACATAAAAATTCTATACGTGCCAAATGCAAAACTTTGGCATAAGGTAAGTTCCTCTAGTGGCGGAGAGATGTCTAAGTTTATTGTGTATTATGTGGTAAGAAATAAGATATATTGCGCAATTGTTAATGAACTAGGAATCAAAACTTATATATATATATTCGCTGAGACATTATATCGTACATTAAAAGCTAAATGCGGGAAGTATTATATTAATTACTCTATTGCGCCAAAAGCACTCGTGCATGGATTGAGAAAGAAAATGGGAAGAAATGATGAACTATAATATAAAACTACAAAAAAAGGATGTGTCAGCATGGAAAATGCTGATATTATTTATGATATCTGTATACGCACAAGATACGTATTCAATGTATTTGTATTATGTAGCTGTCATTATATTGACCATGAAAAATGTAGTTTCATGGCTAATGGTAAAAGCTTATACCAAAAATAAATGGCTTTCGATTTTTGTGGTAGTAGCTTTTGTAGTGACGACTTTGTCATTTATACTTAAAAGAGTTTCTTGGATGGAAGAAATGAAAGCGCTTTGCTATATTCTAATTTTGATAGATGCACTATTTATTTATAGCAAAAAACCTAAGGTGTATGAAAAAGGAATGAAAATGATTTTGAGTATCATTGTTATTTCTGCATTATACGGGATTATTGAGGCCTTAGTTAGCTATAATGTATTTGAACAGTATTTTGCTGCAGATTATATTCGTGGATATTATGGAACAGCATTATATAGAATAGCATCGATATTTATGCATCCAATTGCATGCGGACAAGTCTTTTTAATAGGGTTCTGGTTGGCGGCGTTTTTTTATGAAAAGTGGAAAAGAGTAAGTTGCTTAATTATTATTGCTCTTGGAATTTACTATACAAAGTCTCGAAGCATTTGGGGAGGACTTGTATTTTCAATTGCAATTTTAATGCTTGTAAAGATGATTGAATTTCTTGCAAAACATAGAATTCAAAAAAGAAAATTAATTTATATTCCTTTTACTGTGGTATGTATCTATTTCTTGTATAAAATGGGCGTGTTTGACACTATTATTAATAGTATTTATGAGCGTATAATGGCAGCGAGTGGATCGACGTCAGAGCTTGCAAGACAATCAATGTCGATTTACACGCTTAATTATATGATTCATAATGCTAGTGTACTTCAAAAAATGTTTGGATATGGAATGGATTCTTCTAAATCATGGATATATAAATCTGGCGCATTTGTGAAGGCCTATGATGCTATAGATAATTCATACTTAACGATTATGTATGAATTTGGATTGGTTGGATTGCTAACATTTGTAATTCTAATTATAAGAAAAGTTATTGAATGCTTTTATAAAAATAAAAGCACGACTAAACTAAAGAGTGCTTCTATTATGGTGATTGTCGCATGCGCAATTTCATTCTACTTCTATGATTTTTATGGATGGCTCCCAATATATATTTTGTTTATATATTGCGTTGTATCGAGTAAGACTTCAAATTATTACATAACAGAGAGTAGAAAAAATGAAAAAATCACTAACAATTAATGCAGCTTTAAGTTCTTTGCGAACACTAACTACTATTATATTTCCATTAATAACATATCCTTACATTACAAGAGTTTTATCTGTTGAAAATATTGGAAGAGTTAATTTTGGACAATCAATTGTAAGTTACTTTATGTTGTTGGCAGGCTTTGGAATAAGTACTTTTGCAATTCGAAATGGATCGCAAATTCGAGAGAATAATGAGCGGTTAAATCTGTTCGCAAATCGTGTATTTACAATAAACATAATTACGACAGCTATATCATGTGGGCTTTTGGTAATTGTTACGATTTTGCCAACTAAAGTGGCTGCGTATAGAACTCTCATTTTACTTCAGGGACTTACAGTGGCAATGTCCCCTCTAGCTGTAGATTGGCTTTATACAATAGAGGAGGATTTTGTCTACATAACTCTTCGGAGTATTGCTGTTCAGTTACTTTCTCTCATATTAATGTTTATATTCGTGAAAAGCGATGGAGATGTTTATTTGTATGTTACATTAACTTCAATGTCGACAAGTTTAGGTAATCTGTTCAATTTTATTCATTCTAGAAAATATGTTAAGTTGAAGTTAATCTCTGATGTTCATTGGAATGAATATAAAAGTTCAATCCTTTTGTTTTTTATTAATAGTATTGCTACAGTTATTTATATGAATTCAGATACGACAATTTTAGGAATTCTGAAGAATGATTATTCTGTTGGTTTGTACAGTGTGGCAGTCAAAATATATACAATAGTTAAGCAAGTATTCAATGCCGTTATTCTAACGGCAATTCCAAGACTTGCATATTTAAGAAACAATGACATTCGTGGATTTGAAAGACTCACGAAGACTATAATATCAATGGCAATGGTATTTACGATTCCCGCGGCATTTGGAATTATTATACTGCGAAAAGAGATTATAGCTTTGATTTCGGGTAATAGTTATTTAGAAGCTGGGTCAACATTATCAATTCTAGCTGTTGCTATTTTCTTTGGCGTTTTGGCCAATATATTAGCAAATGGAGTTCTTATTTGTATGGGGCGCGAAAAACATGTAGTAAAGGCAACAATAGTCAGTGCGATCGAAAATGCGGCTTTGAATTTCATTTTTATCCCTATTTTCTCCCAAAACGGTGCAGCGTTTACAACGCTTCTAGCTGAGATGACGGTTTTTGGCATGTCGCTTTACTATAGCCGCGACATTATCATTCGAATGATAGATGTTTTTGAATTCAGAAATGCCATTTTGGGTAGCGCGCTAATGTTTCTTATTTCTTTCCCATTGATGAGTTTATTGTCGAACTGCAATGTGATTATTAGAATTGTTTTTATGATAGTTGTATGTTCGGGAGTGTACATACTTGCTTTACTTGCTTTTAAAGATAAAGTGGTAGCTGATGTTTTTTTACAAGTGAAGAAGAAATTACATAAAGCAGATTGATGGTAGTTATAAATGTTGAAGCGAGATTGAACAAAGATGAGAGAGGGTATAACATTGAGAGCAAAGCAAAAAAATTGACATCAATTGATGTCCTAATGCCTGAACTTCCTTGGGGCATTGGCCGTGTGTTCAAGTACATTGCATCTATGTTGCGGGTGTGTTTCTAGTACAGCGAAAATTAAGTTTCTGCTATATTGACGCAGGATGATTTCTTCATCTGCAAGGCGGAGGAATGAGGCGTAGCGGTGGCTACGACGATTGACGACAACGCAGCAGATGAAAAATCAGACAAGTCAATATGGCGGTTACTTAATATTCGCTGTACTAGCAGGAAGAAGTGTGAAAGTGGTAAAGAAAGATGTGGAAGCAAGAATAGCAGTGATAGTTTTACTTGTTTTGAACTTTTTCTCATCATACTACCTAACCATAGATATCATGTGGTTTGTGGCAGCCTTGATTGATGTATCAGCCATGATTCTGATTTCTCAATTCACCAATAAAGCAGAGTATTGCAATGCTTTGGTCGAATCTCTTTGATTGTTCTTTGCATTCACGGTTCGGTATATCGAATCGTGGTAAAAATAGTATTTTTTTTGCATATGGAAATGGAAACAGTGAAATAAAATTTCCTACTGGCCATGATAGTAGTTGCTGTTACGATGGTAATATGCAGTGCGGCATATGAGATTGTTGTAAGAGTTACTCCTTGGATGTTGGGAAGGAATAGAATAAAGGGATTATAAAAATGTCAAAATACTTTGGAACAGACGGCTTCCGCGGTGAAGCCGGAATTACATTAACATCAGACCATGCGTATAAGGTTGGTCGTTTCTTAGGGTGGTATTATAATGCTCTGCGTGAGCGTAACGGTGATACCAACCCTGCTCGTATCGTGATCGGTAAGGATACTCGTCGCAGTTCCTATATGTTCGAGTACAGCCTGGTTGCTGGTCTGACGGCTTCTGGTGCAGACGCTTATCTTCTGCATGTAACCACCACTCCATCCGTGGCTTACATTGCCCGTGTGGATGATTTTGACTGTGGCATTATGATTTCTGCAAGCCACAATCCATACTATGATAACGGTATCAAGTTGATCAACTGCTACGGTGAGAAGATGCCGGAAGAGACTTTGCTGTTGATAGAGGATTACCTTGATGGTAAGCTCCATGTGTTCGATAAGGATTGGACGGAGCTGCCGTTTGCAAGCCGTGATCATGTTGGCTGTACGGTGGATTATGTGGCAGGCCGGAATCGTTACATGGGTTATCTGATTTCCTTAGGTATCTATTCTTTCAGAGGTGTCAAGGTTGGTCTGGACTGTGCGAATGGCAGCTCATGGAATATTGCGAAGTCTGTTTTTGATGCTCTTGGTGCAGATACCTATGTTATCAATAACCAGCCAAACGGTACCAATATCAACAACAATGCTGGATCCACCCATATCGAGGGTCTGCAGAAGCTTGTTGTGGAGAAAGGTCTGGATGTTGGATTTGCCTACGATGGTGATGCAGATCGTTGCCTGTGCGTGGATGAGAAGGGTAATGTCATCACCGGTGATCATATCCTGTATATTTACGGCTGCTATATGAAAGAACGTGGTAAGCTGCTGAATAATACAGTTGTTACTACGGTCATGTCAAACTTTGGTTTGTATAAGGCGTTTGATGAGCAGGGTATTGGCTATGCCAAGACTGCTGTCGGTGATAAGTATGTTTACGAGTATATGGTGAAGAATGACTGCCGTATCGGTGGTGAACAGAGCGGGCATATTATTTTCTCCAAGTATGCCAGCACCGGCGATGGTATCCTGACCAGTCTGAAGATGATGGAAGTCATGCTTGCAAAGAAGAAGCCGATGAGTGAACTGACAGCACCGCTGAAAATCTATCCACAGGTGTTGGAAAATATCCGTGTGACCGATAAGAAGGCAGCACAGAATGATCCTGCTGTACAGGAAGCGGTGTCCAGGGTTGCAGAAGCACTGGGTGATACTGGCCGTATTCTTGTCCGTGAGTCTGGAACGGAGCCGGTCGTGCGTGTTATGGTTGAAGCACCTGACCATGATACCTGCCAGAAGTATGTTGATGAAGTGGTCAACGTAATTTGTGAAAAGGGATATAAAGCATAAGGTCAATGATGACTCTGGGCAATCATCCAGAGCCGTTTTGCATAATAGGGAAGTATAATATAATAGACGAGAGATTTAAATAACGGGAGGGATAAACCTATGTGTGGAATCGTTGGTTTTACAGGAAAACAGCCGGCAGCACCGATCCTGCTGGACGGTCTGTCGAAACTGGAATATAGAGGATATGACTCAGCTGGACTGGCTGTCCGTGATGGAGAGGCGCTGGCAGAGGTCGTGAAGGCAAAGGGCCGTCTGACGAATCTGGTCGAGAAAACAGATGCAGGCAAAGCGTTAAAAGGAGCCTGTGGTATTGGACATACCCGCTGGGCTACCCATGGTGAGCCCAGCCAGATCAATGCACATCCTCATGTTTCTGGTAACTGCAGTAAATCAGGTTCCGGTGCTGTGGAGTCTGAGGTCGTTGGTGTACATAACGGCATCATTGAGAATTACACAGAATTGAAAGAGAAGTTGCTGAAGCACGGCTACACTTTTTATAGTCAGACCGATACAGAGGTGGTTGTTAAGCTGGTTGATTACTATTATAAAAAGTACAACCTTGGTCCCATTGATGCCATTGCGAAGACAATGGTCCGTGTTCGAGGTTCTTATGCTCTTGAGCTGATGTTTCGTGACTATCCGGGCGAGATCTGGGTGGCGCGTAAGGATAGCCCGATGATCATTGGTATTGCAGATGGTGAGACTTATGTGGCTTCCGATGTCCCGGCAATCCTGAAATATACTAGAAATGTATATTATATCGGGAATCTTGAGTTTGCAAAGCTGACACCGGGCGAAGCTCATTTTTATGATCTGAACGGTGACGAGATCGAGAAGCAGACTACAGAAATCAAGTGGGATGCGGAGGCTGCTGAAAAGGGCGGTTTTGAGCATTTCATGATGAAAGAGATCCACGAGCAGCCGAAGGCTGTCCAGGATACCCTTAATTCCGTGATCAGGAATGGTGCGATCGATCTGTCCAGTGTGGAGATCAATGAGGATGAGATCAAGAACTTTGAGCAGATCTATATTGTTGCCTGTGGTTCTGCATGGCATGTTGGTATGGCTGCTCAATATGTACTGGAGGATATGGCAGATATCCCGGTACGTGTGGAGCTTGCGTCAGAGTTCCGCTATCGTAAAATGCCAGTTAATCAGAAAGCCCTGGTGATCGTTGTCAGCCAGTCTGGTGAAACAGCAGATACACTGGCAGCGTTGCGGCTTGCTAAGGAAAAGGGTATCGCCACGATGACGATTGTCAATGTGGTTGGCAGCAGTATTGCCCGTGAAGCAGATAAGGTGTTCTACACACTTGCTGGTCCGGAGATCTCTGTTGCTACGACCAAGGCATACAGCGCACAGCTTGTGGCTATGTACTGTCTGGCTGTTCAGTTTGCAAAAGTCAGAGGAAAGATCACAGATGAGCAGTATGGTTACTATATCTCTGAGCTGCAGACTATTCCGGAAAAGATGCAGAAGGTCCTGGAAGATAAAGAACGTATCCAGTGGTTTGCTGCAAAGTATGCCAATGCCCATGATGTATTCTTTGTGGGCCGTGGTATTGACTATGCAGTTTGTCTGGAGGGCAGTTTGAAGTTGAAGGAAATCAGCTATATCCATTCTGAAGCATACGCAGCAGGTGAGCTGAAACATGGCACGATCAGTCTGATCGAGCAGGGAACGCTGGTCATTGGTGTATTGACTCAGAGCGGACTGTATGAGAAAACTGTAAGCAATATGTTAGAGTGCAAGAGCCGCGGATCCTACCTGATGGGGCTGACTACATATGGCAAATACGAGATTGAGGATCAGGTGAACTTCACTGTGTATGTGCCGAAGGTGGATGAGCATTTTGTGGGCAGTCTGGCAGTGATTCCTCTGCAGCTTCTGGGCTATTATGTTTCTGTTGCAAAGGGTCTGGATGTCGATAAGCCGAGAAATCTTGCAAAGAGTGTTACAGTGGAGTAAAAAATACGTGTATAAGGCTGGTTTATTTGCAGATTTATGATATACTAAAACATGTGTGAAAAACTGAAATAAAAATAATGCCGTGTGTGAAACACATGCTCCTTCAGAGCTAAAGCACACACGGTATATTTTAAAAACCGCTATATAGTTTATAACGAAAATAAGACAAACTAAAAAGGAGCACCCAAAAATGAACTTATCTAAAATACACCACATCGCCATCATCGTATCCAACTACGAATCCGCAAAGGATTTCTACGTAAACAAGCTTGGCTTTTCCATCATCAGAGAAAACTATCGTGCGGAGCGTAAGGACTGGAAGCTGGATCTGCGTGTGGATGAGTACACGGAGCTGGAGATTTTTGCAGAACCAAATCCACCGAAGCGGGTGAGCCGTCCGGAGGCTTGTGGTCTGCGCCATCTTGCTTTCTGTGTGGAGAGTGTGGAGCAGACGGTGAAAGAGCTGGAGGAGGTCGGGATCGAATGTGAGCCGATCCGTGTGGATGATTTTACCGGCAAGAAGATGACGTTTTTTCATGACCCTGACGGACTGCCGCTGGAGCTGCATGAGTAAGGGGAGATGGAGCAAATGATATTTCGTAAGGCAGTAAAAGATGATTTTGACAACATAAAATCTCTGTACTGGGAGCTGATTGATCAGGAGCAGGGTGATCCATCGTTTCCACATTGGAAGAAGGGTATCCATCCTTCTGATGAAATGCTGCATAACAGTATTGATAAGAAGGAACTGTATGTTCTGACAGATGACGGCGAGATGACCTTCAAAATGTATGAGCTGGTTTTGTGATCTATGGGTGAGAAAAGAGAGTATAAACCAAGAAGGCCCGGAGGTGGCCGCAGGAAATCTAAGCCGGAGTATGATGCCGGGAAGATCCTTAAGGAGCTGATGGATTCGTCTGTTGTGCTTTATGATGCCGGGATGTCTTTGCAGGCCATTGCAGATGAGCTGGGGCTGAACCCGATCAAGGTTCGTAAGCTTCTTATCACGGCAGGAGTGTATGTATCGGATGTGGCGGAGAAGGTGCAGGAGACCTTTGATGATTTCAGAAAAACACAGGATCATAAAGCTGCTGTCCTTTCAACTGCAAATGCTCTTGGTCTGTCCAGGTCCTCTGTTACTTCATATCTTCCGTACAAAAAGGGGGTGTATTTTCCATGCACAGCACCGGCAGATAAGATCAGTGTTGGAGCTGAGCGGCAGCGGAGGTACAGAGCGATGAAGCGGTGTAGGGATGAATGGGATGCCATTACTTAAAGGCGGCTTGTTATGTCGAATTTTTCTTCTTTATAATTTATCTGTATTGTGCTATATTAAAAACATCTGTAGAGGAACGAAAAAAGAAAGCGACAGTGTAGCAAGCTGGCGAAAGGAATGAATATAAAAAATGATAAATAAATTTTCCTGCCATAATTTTAGAAATATTCAGGCAGAGGATCTTGAGTTTGAGAAAATAAATATTCTGATCGGACCTAATAATTCGGGAAAGAGTAACTTCATAAAGGCATTAACTTTTTTTTCTGAAATGTTAAGAACTGGAAAAGAGGATAATTTGAAATCAGCTTTTTTAAATACAATTTCCAGAAATGGCTGGGATCATATGCGGAATAAGCAGGTTTCAGATTCAGAAGCAATTAACTTTTCCTGGGAGATTAATTTAAATGGCCAGCCGGTCAGATATCAGTTTTCTTTTAATGTGGGTGATTCCATTGAGAAATGCAACATTGTTTTGGAAGAATTGAATGCAGCGGAAAGAACTTCTAAATATACAGATGAGTTCAATTATTTCAGGTGTCATGATGATAAAATCGGAAAAGGGCGTTTTTCTACGGCTATCAGAAAAGGCCAAAAGAATCGAAGACTGGCATTTGATGTAGATAGTAAAGAGACGATCATCATGCAGTTTAAAGATATTCTGTTGAATAATAAGAGTATTTATGGAAGTGAGCTGGTAAGAGTTAATATTGCTCAGCTGTTATATGATCTGCAGAAATACTTTGATGGATTCAGCGTATATACAAGTGCTCAGTTTAATACCCGCAAGATGCGTGAGCCTGTAACCATCAAAAATCTGGATGATTTTCTGAATTATGATGCCGGTAATTTTACAAATGTGTTTAATCGTTATACTTCAGAGGATATGTTATGGAGAAGTTTGTTTGAAGACCGAATGAAAGAACTTATTCCGAATTTGAAAATGATCGATGCGGCAACAGCATATGATAAGTTGATTTTCAGAATGCTCTATAGCAGTGGTGAACAGTATGATCTGTCCGATGTTTCGGAAGGAACATTAAAGGGACTCATTCTTAATATGCTGATCAATATGCCGATGAACAGAGAACGAGCATTGCTTGCGATTGATGAACCGGAAACGAATTTACATCCTGCCTGGCAGAAGGTGGTTGGAAACTGGATTCAGACGGCGGGTACTTTTAAGCAGTGTTTTATAAGTACGCATTCACCGGATTTTTTGGATGTATTTACAGAAGAATTCATACATGGAAATGTTGCAGTATTTGTATTTCGTGATAAAGAAAAAATAAAAAAAATAACATATGCTGATATAGCGGAGGACCTTGGTGACTGGGAACTGGGAGATCTATACAGGACGAATGATCCGGCACTTGGAGGATGGCCATGGTAGATGTAATAGCGTGTTTTCTGACATGTGGATATACAGAAGCGGGAGCTATGCAGTTTTTTTTGAAAAAAATTAATGATAGATATGAATATAGACAGTGCCTTCCTAATAAGACCATAAAGAAAAAGGGAATGCCAAAGAAAATAGACGATAAAATGAGTGGACGGACAGGTGAGGCATTGCTGGAAAAGGTTTATGAGCTTATAGAAAAACACAGAGATGAGTATTCTCAATGCAGAGCAATTTTGGTGGAAGATGATCTTGATGGTAGATTTGCCGGATATTCGCAGAAAGAGGTTGGAGAATATAACCGGAAGATCATAGAGAAGATTCAAGATAAACTGGGGAAGAAATTGCCTGTTTTTGTGTTGTATGCTTCACCGGAGGCGGAGAGCTGGTTTATTGCCGACTGGGAGAACGGATATAAATATTTGTATTGCGATAGAGGTATCGTAGATGATGTAGAAAATGATGCCAGACAGTTTTTTGTATATCATCTGAAAGAATATATAGATAATGAGATTCTAAAGGAATATAAAGATAACATTGAAGAGTATGGCTATTTTGATGGTAAATATATCAAAATCAGTGATGAAATCATTGATGCAGTTCAGAGTGGTGTAAAAGAAAAAATCGGACAGCTTCCCAGAGCAAATAAAGATTATGTGGATCAGATCCGGAATTCAAGAAAGCTTTATTATTCCAAGAAACTTCATGGTCAGCGGATGCTGAAAAATATTCATCCGGATATTGTTGCTGACAAATGCAAACGCTTTTTCGGTGATACATATAAAGATTTATCCGAATTCTAAGAAGTCTGGATGCTACATAAAAAACACAAAATACAAAGACTGCCGCAGGTTTCACGCCTGCGGCATTTTGCAGTTTGTACAAAAAACACAGAAAATATATTGGAAAAAGAGCGGGAAAAGGGTATAATGTCAGAGAAAGTGTGATTGATAAAATACAGACGTTTTTTTCTGCTTTGTCAGGTCATAAATAAGTGAGGCGGGGGATGTAACAATGGAACAGCAGCATATGTTTACCAACCGGATGATCCGTAATCTTCTGGTGCCGGTAGTGCTGGAACAGATTTTGAATTCGATAATGGGAACCGCAGATACCATGATGGTCAGCAATGTGGGATCTGCGGCTCTTTCGGCGGTATCGCTGGTGGATTCCATCAATGTGCTTCTGATCCAGGCTTTTTCGGCGCTGGCAGCGGGAGGCGCCATTGTCTGCGCCCAGTATATCGGACAGAGGAATTATGAGAAGGCGAATATGTCTGCCAGGCAGGTGCTTTTTATCATCACAGCGATCTCTGTAGTGGTGTCTGCAGTCTGTCTGATCTTTCAGAAGCCGCTTTTGAGGCTGATCTTCGGTGCAGTGGATGCGGATGTTATGCGTGCATCGGAAACCTATTTCTTTTTCACGGCACTGTCATTCCCCTTTATTGCGGCTTATGATTCTGCGGCTTCGATCTTTCGTGCCCAGGAGAATACCAAGGGGCCTATGGCCATCTCCATGATCTCCAATATCATGAACATTGGCGGAAACGCGGTTCTGATCTGGGTTTTCCATCTTGGTGTTGCAGGAGCGGCGATCTCCACACTGGTTTCCCGTATTTTCTGTGCAGTGGTTGTTCTCTGGCAGCTGCGTAAGGATCGTCAGCCTGTCATTGTGAAAGATTACCTGAAGATCCGTCCGGACTGGAGCATGATCGGACGTATCCTGGGACTTGGGATCCCTTCGGGAATTGAGAACAGTATGTTTCAGCTTGGAAAGCTTGCCATCCAGTCTACGGTTTCCACACTGGGAACAGCAGCCATCGCAGCGCAGGCAATGACCAATATCCTTGAGAACCTGAATGGTATCGCGGCCATCGGAGTAGGTGTGGGCCTGATGACCATCGTAGGCCAGTGTCTTGGTGCCGGCCGCAAGGATGAGGCGGTCTATTACATAAAAAAACTCTGCGTCATTGCAGAGGCAGTTATTATCGTAAGCTGTCTGATCGTGTATATTTTGGTCAGACCGGTGACGATCCTTGGCGGAATGGAGAGTACCAGTGCGGAAATGTGCATCCACATGATCACATGGATCACCATCGTAAAGCCTGTGGTATGGACAATGGCGTTCGTGCCGGGGTATGGTCTTCGTGCAGCCGGTGACGTGAAGTTTTCCATGATCACCTCCTGCTGTACCATGTGGGCGTGCAGGTTCTGTCTCTGTGTTTTCCTGATCCGTGTCCTGGGCTTCGGGCCTATGGGTGTCTGGATCGGAATGTTTGCAGACTGGACTGTCCGTGGGATCATTTTTACCTGGCGTTTCCACAGCCGCAAATGGCTGGAGCACAAGGTAATCTGAAAAGGAGGGCATCGTATATATGAAGAATGGACTGGAAGACCAGTATGTCATAAAAAACAACAAGCGCCTCCGTTATGGCTACACAACAGGCTCCTGTGCAGCCGGGGCAGCCAGGGGTGCAGTCCGGATGCTGCTTTCGGGAGAGACTCTTTCCGAGGTAGAGCTTGATACCCCAAAGGGGATCACCCTCACATTACAGCTTCACGATATTACCCGGGGCGAAACCTATGTCTCCTGTGCGGTACAGAAGGATGCAGGGGATGATCCGGATACCACCAACGGGATCCTGGTCTATGTAAAAGCGGAGAAGTTTTCTATCTCAGCGGCAGAACAGGCCGGGCAGCAGCAGAAAGCAGAGAAATCCCGGCCTCAGATCATCCTGGACGGTGGGATCGGTGTGGGGCGTGTCACCAAGCCGGGACTTTCCCAGAACGTGGGCGAGGCGGCGATCAATCCGGTTCCCAGAGCCATGATCCTGCGGGAAGCCGAAGAGGCGGCCCAGGAATATGACTACGAGGGCGGTCTGAAGCTTACCGTATCCGTCCCTCAGGGGGAGGAGATTGCGAAGAAAACCTTTAATCCCCGTCTTGGCATTCTTGGCGGGATCTCCATACTTGGAACCAGCGGGATCGTAGAGCCCATGAGTGAGAAGGCTCTGATCGAAAGCATCCATGTGGAGATGAAGCAGCATTTCTGCCAGGGAGAAGATTTTATCCTGGTGACACCGGGGAATTACGGTGCGGATTATCTCAGGGAGCATATGTCCATTCCCTTTGAGAACAATATCAAGTGCAGCAATTATGTAGGAGAGACCATTGACATGGCCATTGATATGGGCGTAAAGGGCATTCTTTTTGTGGCTCATATCGGTAAGTTTGTAAAGGTTGCCGCCGGGATCATGAATACCCATTCCCACTGTGCTGATGGAAGGATGGAGGTTCTCTGTGCAAGTGCCATCCGTGCAGGGGGCTCTCTGGAATGTGCCAGAGAGATCCTGGAGGCGGGGACTACGGATGAGGCGCTGGCTGTTCTTGACAGCTATGGTATCCTAAAAGAGACTATGGCTGTGGTCATGGAGAAGATTCAGTTTTATCTGGACCACAGATCCTATGAGCAGATCCTTCTGGGTGCTGTGGTGTTTTCCAATGTATACGGACTGCTGGGGCAGACCCGGGATGCAGAGGAGCTGATCCATAAGATACAGGAGCAGGCAGTCGGGGTGGATGATATTTCATGCGTGAAACCCTGATCCGGATGGAGATTTTTGATCCGGGGACAAAATTTGATATAAATAACAGACAGGTTTTATCCTGTCTGGAAAATATAGTTAGGAGGAAAGAAATATGGCAGGTAAATTATATGGTGTAGGTGTAGGACCGGGAGATCCGGAGCTTCTTACCTTAAAAGCACTTCGTCTTGTAAAGGAGGCAGAGGTGATCGCACTTCCGGGACAGGTTCCGGAGGATACGGTAGCGTTTAAGATCGTGGAGGGGGCTTATCCGGAGCTTGGAAAGAAGGAGCTTCTTGCAGTTCCTTTTCCAATGTCCAAGGATCCTGAGGTGCTGAAGAGCTATCACGATGCAGGAGCAGATAAAGTCAAGGCTGTCCTGGACCAGGGGAAAGATGTGGTATTTCTCACACTGGGAGATCCTACCGTGTATTCCACATATCTCTATATCCATCACAGACTTGTGGCTCAGGGCTATGAGACGGAGATCGTCTGTGGCATCACATCCTTCTGTGCAGTTTCCGCCCGTCTGAACACCGGACTTGTGGAGAAGGCAGAGCCTCTTCATGTGATCCCGGCTTCCTATCAGATCGAGGATGCGCTGAAGCTTTCCGGTACCAAGGTCCTTATGAAGGCCGGAAAGAAGATGAAGGATGTGAAGGCGGAGCTGCTTTCCCAGGGGGCAGAGGCCATGATGATCGAAAACTGCGGAATGCCGGATGAAAAGATCTACCGGACCGTGGAGGAGATCCCTGAGGATGCAGGATATTATTCCCTGATCATTATCAAAGAAAACAAAGACAGAAGAGAGGAATAGATTATGGTACATTTTGTAGGAGCAGGTCCGGGAGCATCGGATCTTATTACAGTAAGAGGTAAACAGTATCTGGAAGAGGCAGATGTGATCATCTATGCGGGATCTCTTGTAAATCCCCAGCTTCTGGAGTATTCCAAGGATGTGTGCACCATCCATAACAGTGCAAAGATGACCCTTGAGGAAGTGATCTCTGTTATGGAGAGAGCAGAGGCTGAAGGTAAGATGACCGTTCGTCTCCACACCGGCGATCCATGTATCTATGGTGCGATCCGTGAGCAGATGGATATCCTGGATGAAAAGGGAATCCCCTATGATTCCTGCCCGGGTGTCAGTGCCTTCTGCGGAGCTGCATCTGCACTGAACCTGGAGTATACACTTCCGGATATTTCCCAGAGTGTGATCATTACAAGAATGGAAGGAAGGACACCAGTGCCGGAAAAAGAGAGCATTCAGTCCTTTGCCGCTCATAATGCGACTATGGTCATTTTCCTCAGTACAGGTATGCTGGAGGAGTTGAGCCGCAGACTGGTGGAGGGCGGATACCGTGAGGATACACCGGCTGCCATCGTCTACAAGGCAACCTGGCCCGATGAGAGGAAGTTTATCTGTACAGTGGGTACTCTGGCGCAGACAGCAAAAGAGAACAAGATCACAAAAACAGCGCTTATGCTGGTAGGTGATGCGGTCAATGCTGCAAGCTATGACAGATCCAAGCTGTATGATCCGGGCTTTACCACAGAGTTCCGTGAGGCTACGAAATAAAATATGAACATTTCCATCATTTGCTTCAGTATGACAGGGCTGGAGACAGGGGAAAGGCTTCAGAGGGCTCTGGAAAAAGAGGGTGAGAGTGTCACCCTTGCAAAAAAGAGCCGGTACCTTCCGGATCCGATCTCTGTTTCCACCTCCCAGTGGGCAGGGGAACAGTTCCGGGCAGGAAAAGAGGGTGTGATCTTTATTGGCGCCTGCGGGATCGCAGTGCGCAGTATCGCACCTTACATTGCCGGAAAAAAGACGGATCCGGCTGTGCTGGTGATCGATGAATGCGGAAAATTTGTCATTGCTCTTCTTTCCGGGCATCTGGGCGGAGCCAATGAGCTGGTTCTTCGCTGTGCCGGATATCTTAAGGCGGTGCCGGTTGTGACAACAGCCACAGATCTTCACAGCCGTTTTGCAGTGGATGTTTTTGCAAAAAAGAATGGCTGTGCTATTTTTCATATGAAGGCTGCAAAGGAGGCTTCTGCGGCCCTTCTTGCAGGAAAGAGCGTTGGCTTTTACAGTGAGTTTCCATGGGATGGAGAGCTGCCGGAGGGTCTGGTGCTTTGCGGAAAAGACGGAAGGCCCTCAGCTGCAGCGGATCCGGGGAATGGTGAGAAAGCCGGTGAGGCACCGGAAACAGGTATTGCGGTGACGATCCACAGAGGCTGCCTGCCCTTTAAAAATACAGTCCATGTGGTGCCGCCCTCTGCAGTTCTGGGAATGGGCTGCCGCAGGGGAAAGGATGCAGCCTCCATCCGGAAGGCGGCAGAGGAATGTCTGAGAGAATCGGATGTTTACAGAGAAGCGCTGAGCGCTATTGCCAGTATCGATCTGAAGAAGGAAGAGGTGGGACTTCTTTCTCTGGCAGAAGCCTGGCAGCTTCCCTTTCTGACCTTTACAGAGGAAGAGCTGAAGGCAGTGCAGGGGGAATTTACCCCGTCACAATTTGTAAAAAAGATAACAGGTGTAGAGAATGTCTGTGAGAGAAGCGCGGTTCTGGGTTGCGGACAGGGTACACTGATCAGAAAAAAAACAGGCCGGGACGGTGTGACCACCGCCCTTGCAGCCGGAAATCGGAGGATACGTTTTGAGTAAGATTTATGTTGTAGGAATTGGCCCGGGTGCGTATGACCAGATGACTGGAAGAGCGATCCGTGCATTAAATGAAAGTGATGTGATCATCGGTTACACGGTGTATGTGGATCTTGTAAAGGAGTATTTTGCAGGCAAAGAGTTCATGACCACACCGATGAAAAAAGAGGTAGACCGCTGTGTACTTGCTTTTGACGAGGCAAAAAAAGGAAAAACCGTTTCCATGATCTGCAGTGGTGACGCCGGTGTCTATGGCATGGCAGGTCTGATGTATGAGGTGGGAGAAAACTATCCGGATGTGGAGCTGACCATTATCCCGGGTGTGACAGCAGCCACAGGCGGCGCCGCAGTGCTGGGGGCACCGCTGATCCATGACTTCTGCCTGATCAGCTTAAGTGATCTTCTGACTCCGTGGGAGAAGATCGAGGCAAGGCTTCTGGCAGCAGCACAGGCGGATTTTGTGGTATGCCTTTACAATCCGTCCAGCAGAAAACGTAAGGATTATCTTCAGAAGGCCTGTGATCTGATGATGAAATACAAGTCTCCGGATACTGTCTGCGGCACGGTTGCCCAGATCGCACGTGACGGCGAGACTGCACAGGTTATGACACTGAAGGAGCTCCGTGATACAGAAGTGGATATGTTTACTACCGTATTTGTGGGAAATTCACAGACTAAGAATGTAAACGGCAAGATGGTAACACCAAGGGGATATAAGAATGTATAAAGCCATTGTTTTTGCAGGGACCACCGAGGGCTATGCGCTCTGTGAGTTCCTTGCGGAAAATCATGTTCCGGTCTATGCCTGTGCAGCTACGGAATATGGCGGCTCCCTTCTGAAGGAAAATGAATTTCTACATGTCAGCGCCGGAAGGCTGAAAACCGAAGATATGGAGGAGCTTTTCCAAAGGGAAGCGCCGGAGATCGTTCTGGACGCCACTCATCCCTATGCAGCAGAGGTGACCAAAAATATCCGGACTGCCTGTGAGAACGGAAGCATTCGCTATCAGCGTGTCCTTCGCCCGGAGGGGGAGAAGAACAGAGAAGCCATCTATGTGGAAAGCACGGAGAAGGCGGCAGAGCTTCTTTCCGGTACAGAGGGGAACATTTTTCTTACCACAGGAAGCAAGGAGCTGTCTAAATTTACAGTGATCCCGGATTACCAGGAGAGGCTTTTTGCCCGGGTGCTGTCCATCCCTTCCGTGATCAGCTCCTGCGCGGAGCTGGGGATCGAAGGAAAGCATCTCATCGGTATGCAGGGGCCATTTTCTACAGAGATCAACGAAGCCATGCTTCGACAGTTTCAGTGCAGCTATCTGGTCACCAAGGATACTGGTCTGGCAGGCGGATTCCCGGAAAAGATGGAGGCTTGTCAGCGCTGCGGCGTCACACCTGTGATCATCGGAAGACCATTGCAGGAGGAGGGGCTGTCCCTGCCGGAAGCAAGGGTATTTCTGGCAAGGCTGTTCGGCCTTACCCTGTCACAGAGGGTTTCTCTTGTAGGCATCGGCATGGGTGCGGAAAAAACACTGACCCTGGAAGGAAAGAAGGCCTTTGATGAGGCGGAGCTTCTGATCGGTGCAAAGCGTATGACAGATGCCGTACAGAGGCCGGGGCAGATGGTTCTCCATGAGTACCGCAGTGATAAGATCGTGGAGTATATCAAGACACATCCACAGTACCGTACCGTAGCCATTGCCCTTTCCGGCGATGTGGGCTTCTACAGCGGTGCAAGGAAGCTGATGGATCTTCTGGATGGCGATGTCAAGGTGATCTGCGGGATTTCTTCCGTTGTCTATTTTATGGCGAAGATCGGTCTTTCCTGGGATGATGCCAGAATCGTCAGCGCTCATGGAAGAGACTGCAATCTGATTTCCCTGATCCGGCATAACCCCAAGGTTTTTTCCATTCTGGGAACAGAGGATGGGGTAGCTCGTCTGGCTTCTCGTCTGGTTGCGTATGGAATGGGTGATGTGACCCTTTATGTGGGCGAAAATCTTTCCTACGAAAATGAAAAGATCTTTCATGCCAGGGCGGCAGAACTTACAGAATACCGGGGAGATGCGTTAAGCGTGGTAACTGCGTGCAATGAAAAGGCAGTACCTTTGCCCGCAGTTCACGGGATCTGTGATGAGGAATTTCTTCGTGGGAAGGCGCCTATGACAAAGGAAGAGGTGCGTACGGTTTCTCTGTCCAAGCTTCGTCTTCAGGAAAATTCTGTCTGCTATGATGTGGGAGCGGGCACAGGCTCGGTTTCTGTTGAGATGGCGCTTCGTGCCTGGAAGGGGCAGGTCTATGCTATCGAGAAAAAGGAAGATGCCCTTGCTCTTCTGAAGGAGAACAGGCGGAAATTTGCCACAGACAATCTGGAGATCGTGCCAGGTACTGCACCGGAAGCGATGGTGGAACTGCCTATTCCGACACATGCCTTTATCGGCGGGTCTTCCGGAAATATGAATGAGATCATCCGGCTTCTTCTGGACAAAAATCCGGGAGTACGGATCGTGATCAACTGCATCACGCTGGAGACTGTGACGGAAGCCATGAATGCCATACGAGATTTCAGCCTGACGGATGTGGATATCGTACAGCTGTCTGCGGCAAGATCCAAATCTATCGGAAGGTATCATATGATGATGGGTGAGAATCCGATCTATATCATTTCCTGCAGCGGAAGAGGGGAGGAGATTTAGGTGAAGATCCCGAGAATACTTCTTGCGGCAGGTGCCAGCGGAAGCGGAAAAACCCTGATCACCTGCGGGCTGCTTCAGGTGCTGGTGAACCGTGGCCTTAAGGTGGCTTCTTTTAAATGCGGCCCGGATTACATAGATCCTATGTTCCACAGCCGTGTGATCGGTACAAGATCCCGAAACCTGGATACGTTTTTTACAGATGGAGACAGAACCCGGTATCTTCTGGCAAAGAACGCATCGGACTGTGAGATCGCAGTGATGGAGGGAGTCATGGGGTATTATGACGGTGTAGGAGGGATCACCTCCAGAGCCAGCGCCTATGATCTGGCCTCCACCACAGATACACCGGTGATCCTGATCGTAAACAGCCGTGGCATGAGTGTTTCCCTGGCTGCCTATGTAAAGGGCTTTCTGGAATACAAAAAGGACAGTCATATCTGCGGCGTGATCTTTAACAAGATGTCTCCCATGCTGTATCCCAGAATGAAGAAGCTTCTGGAAGAGGAGCTTTCCGTAAAGGTGCTGGGATATGTTCCGAAGGTGGAGGACTGTGTGATCGAAAGCCGTCATCTGGGGCTGGTGCTTCCGGAGGAGATCCCGGAGCTGAAAAGCCGTCTGCAGAAGCTTTCCGAGGTACTGGAGAAAACCCTGGATATCGATGGGATCCTGGAGCTTGCAGGGGAAGCACCGGAGCTTGCGGCACCGGAGATGGAAATGCTGATACAGAAGGATACTGCCTTCGGATATCGTACAGAGGAAAAGGTGCGGATCGGTGTGGCGGATGATGAAGCCTTCTGCTTTTTCTATGCGGATAATTTAAATCTTCTGGAGCAGATGGGAGCGGAGCTGGTACGTTTTTCACCCATTCATGACAGAGAGCTTCCGGAGGATCTGGACGGGCTTCTTTTAAGCGGCGGTTACCCGGAATTAAACGGGGAGGCGCTGGAAGAAAATCAGGAAATGTGCACCCGGATCCGGGAAGTTATCCTGGATGGAATGCCTTGTCTGGCAGAATGTGGCGGATTCATGTATCTTCATCAGGAGATGGAGGATATGGAAGGAAAGCAGCGCAGAGTCTGCGGGGTGATCCCTGGAAGGGCTTACCGGACACCGAAGCTGAACCGGTTCGGCTATATCACCCTTACGGAAAAACAGGATTCCGGACTTGGTGAGATCCCGGCTCATGAATTTCATTATTTTGATTCCACAGATTGCGGAGAGGATTTTCATGCGGCAAAGCCGGCATCTAAAAGAGGATGGGATTGTATCCATGACCGGGGCAGGCTGATGGCAGGATTTCCGCATCTTTATTATTACGGAAATCCCAGGGTTCCGGCACGCTTTCTGAAGAACGCATTGGAATATAAGAAAGAACGGAGGCAGAAAAAAGATGCTGAAATATAGTCTTCCTGCACTGGTCATAGGATTTGTGCTGGATCTTCTGATCGGAGATCCCAGATGGCTTTATCATCCGATCTGCGTCATCGGCAATCTGATTGCAGTGCTGGAAAAGGTGATCCGGAAGATTTTTCCGAAAAATCACGGCGGTGAGCTGACAGGAGGCTTTCTGATCGTAGTGCTTGTCTGTCTGTTCAGCGGCGGGGTGCCGCTTCTGGTGCTTTATTATCTTTACCGGTATCTGCCGGTGGCCGGATTTGTGCTGGAGGTTTTCTGGTGCTATCAGCTTCTTGCCACCCGTTCCCTGAAGGATGAGAGTATGAAGGTTTATGACCGGCTGAAAAACGGAACTCTGGACGAGGCACGCTATGCGGTGTCCATGATCGTAGGCCGTGATACCAGAGAGCTTACGGAAACTGGCGTGACAAAGGCTGCTGTGGAAACCGTTGCGGAAAATGCATCCGACGGCGTGATCGCCCCCATGCTTTATATGGCTATCGGCGGGGTGCCGCTGATGTTTTTGTACAAGGGTATCAATACCATGGATTCCATGCTTGGATATAAAAATGACAAATATCTTTATTTCGGCCGTATTGCGGCAAAGCTGGATGATGTGGCCAATTATATCCCTGCCAGGATTTCTGGATGGCTGATGGTGGCAGGAACTGTTTTTACAGGAATGGATACAAAAAATGCGGCAAAGATCTACAAACGTGACCGGAGAAATCATGCAAGCCCCAACTCTGCTCAGACAGAGGCTGCCATGGCCGGAGCGCTGGATGTACAGCTTGCGGGAAATGCATATTATTTCGGGAAATTATATGAAAAACCCACGATCGGGGATCCGATCCGCCCGGTGGAGCCGGAAGATATCAAAAGGGCTAACCGGCTGATGTACGCGGCATCCATACTGGGTGTGGTTGTATTTGGACTGCTCAGTGCGGGGATCCGGTTCGGGTTATTAAGGTAACAATAAATACAGACAGGAGAATGACCAATGACAAAACACATACATGGAGGAGACGTATATAAACATAAAGACTGCCTGGATTTTTCGGCAAATCTGAATCCTTTGGGAACACCGGAAAGTGTGAAGCAGGCCATTATCCACAGTCTGGATCATATTGCACAGTATCCCCAGGTGGGATGCGGCGTTCTCAGGGAAAGGATCGCAGAATCGGAAGGGGTAAAAGCGGAAGAGGTAATATGCGGTAACGGAGCAGCAGAAGTGATCTTTACGCTCTGTCATGCAGTAAAGCCAAAGCGGGCTCTGATCCCGGCGCCTACTTTTGCGGAATACGGACAGGCTCTGGCCAGCACTGGCTGTGAGCTGGAATATTACATGCTGACGGAAAATGACGGTTTTGTGCTCAGTGAAGCATATCTGGATATCCTCCATAAGGGACTGGATATGGCTTTCTTATGTAACCCCAACAATCCTACCGGCATGCTGATCCCCCACAGGCTTCTGAAAAGGATCCTGGAAAAATGCAGAAAGCTGGATATCCTGCTGGTGGTAGATGAATGTTTCCTTGATTTTGTAAAGGAACCGGAAGAGTATTCTCTGAAGCGTTCTCTTTCCGGGTTCAATAATCTTTTTATCCTGAAAGCATTTACAAAAAGATATGCCATGGCCGGTGTGCGGCTGGGCTATGGCCTCTGTTCTGACAGAAAGCTGATGGAAAGGATGGAGCTCTGCGTTCAGCCATGGAATGTTTCCACCATGGCCCAGGCAGCCGGGCTCCAGGCACTTACAGAGACGGAATATGTAGAGGAGGGAAGACAGCTTGTTTTTCGGGAGGCACAGTGGCTGAAGGATGAGCTGGTCCGCATTGGGTATAAAGTATTTCCGTCGGAAGCAAATTATATTTTCTTTAAAGGACCGGAGGAGCTCTTTGACTTCTGTCTGCGCAAGCGGATCCTGATCCGTGACTGCAGCAATTATCCGGGACTTACAAAGGGGTATTATCGGATCGCGGTAAAGCGCCATGAAGAAAATGTAAAACTGATCGAAGTACTTGAGGGAGGTATATTATGGCAAAAGCAATAATGGTACAGGGAACCATGTCCAATGCCGGAAAAAGCCTGCTGGCTGCGGGACTTTGCAGGATCTTTAAGCAGGATGGATATCGTGTGGCTCCTTTTAAATCACAAAATATGGCGCTGAATTCCTTTATCACAGAGGATGGTCTTGAGATGGGACGGGCCCAGGTCATGCAGGCAGAGGCAGCCGGGATCCGGCCGTCTGTCCTGATGAATCCGATCCTTCTGAAGCCTACCAATGATGTAGGATCCCAGGTGATCGTAAACGGAGAGGTTCTTGGAACCATGAGTGCCAGGGATTATTTCAAATATAAGAAGACCCTGGTCCCGGATGTGATGAAGGCGTACAACGCTCTTGCAGCGGAAAACGATATCATTGTCATCGAAGGTGCGGGAAGTCCTGCCGAGATCAATCTCAAGGATGAGGATATTGTAAATATGGGTATGGCAAAGATGGCCAAGGCACCGGTCCTTCTTGTGGGAGATATTGACCGTGGAGGTGTTTTTGCCCAGTTGATCGGTACGGTGGAGCTTCTGGAGGACGATGAGAAGGCTATGGTAAAGGGGCTGATCATCAACAAATTCCGCGGAGATAAGACTATTCTGGACCCTGGTGTTGTCATGCTTGAGGAAAGAAGCGGGATCCCGGTGGTGGGGGTGGCGCCTTATCTGGATATCCAGGTGGAGGATGAGGACAGCCTGACGGAGCGTTTTGACCGGAAGCAGGAAGCCGGTGTCATTGATATCGCAGTGGTCCGTACACCAAGGATCTCCAACTTTACGGATTTTAATCCTTTTGAGAGCATTCCCGGAGTTTCTCTCCGCTATGTAAAACACCCGAGAGATCTTCACTCTCCGGACATGATCATCCTTCCTGGAACCAAGAACACCATGGGTGATCTGATATGGATGCGGGAAAGCGGAATGGAGGCAGCGGTTCTCAAGGAAGCCTCCAGAGGCAAGCTGATCTTTGGTGTCTGCGGTGGCTATCAGATGCTGGGCGAGACCTTAAGCGATCCTCATGGCGTTGAAAATGGCGGTTCCATGAAAGGAATGGGACTTCTTCCCATGGAAACGGTATTTGCCGAAAAGAAAACCAGGACCAGGGTGCAGGGGCATTTCGGTCAGCTGTCCGGTGTGTTTGCTCCTCTTTCCGGTGCGGAGATCGAGGGCTATGAGATCCATATGGGCGAAAGCATCCTGAAGGACAATGCAGGAACAGCCACGAAGATCACAGACAGCGTCAGCGGTAAGAAAAAAGAAGAGGGTGCTTTTGCGGGAAATGTGTGCGGAACCTATATCCACGGCGTTTTCGATAAGGAAGCATCTGCAGAGGCGATCATCCGCGTGATCGGCGAGAAAAAAGGTATTGATGTGGAAAATATGACAGGCGTGGATTTTGCGGCATTTAAGGAACAGCAGTATGATATCCTGGCTGCAGAGCTGCGGAAGCATCTGGATATGAAAAAAATCTATGAGATACTGGAAAACGGGATTACGGAGGAAGAATAGAAATGAAAGTTGAGCTTGAAAATGTAAAACCCATGGAGATCGAAAAAAGAAGCTTTGAGATCATCACAGAAGAGCTGGGGGATACTCCCCTGATTCCGGGAACAGAGCTGATCGTAAAACGCTGCATCCACACAAGCGCAGATTTTGATTATGCAAAAAATCTCTGCTTCTCGGAGGGGGCAGTGGAGATGGCCATGGACGCCATCCGCAATGGCGCCTGCATCGTCACAGATACCCAGATGGCAAAGGCTGGGATCAACAAGCGTGCACTTGCCCGCTACGGCGGTGAGGCTTACTGCTTCATGTCCGATGAGGATGTGGCAGCCCTTGCAAAAAAGAACGGGACTACCAGAGCCACAGCCAGCATGGACAAGGCAGCAGAGATGGATAAAAAGCTGATCTTTGCCATTGGAAACGCACCTACCGCACTGGTACGTCTTTATGAGCTTATTGAGAACGGAAAGCTTTCTCCTGAGCTGATCATCGGTGTGCCGGTAGGCTTTGTGAATGTTGTGCAGTCCAAGGAGCTGATCATGCACGCAGATGTGCCTTATATTGTGGCAAAGGGACGCAAGGGTGGAAGCAACATCGCTGCGTGCATTGTAAATGCCCTGCTCTACATGATCGATAACCGGAGAGATTAGGAGCCGGTAACCTCCTTCAGAAGCTGACAGGCAGGCAGAAAATCCTTGGATGGAATGGAGGAGCAGGAGAGGACCAAGGTGACCTCGGCTCCGTTTTCTCTGAGAACCTCCAGTCCCAGACCATGGTTCCGGGCTCTGTCTGTCAGTTCACTGCCTGTGAGAGAACAGGGGAGAGTAAGGGCAAGGCTGGTTCCTGCGGCTCCTGTTTGGATCTGGCAGTCCTGGCCGAAGGTTTCCCTGACAGCCTGGGAAAGAGCCTTCAGCTTCTGGGAATAAAGGCGGCGGAGCTTTCTTGTCTGGGAAGCCAGATGCCCGTCGCGGATAAACTGGCAGAGTGCGATCTGTTCTGCCTTGGAAGCAGTCTGATTATAAAAGGCTGCTTTTTTTGTATATTTTTCCCGGAGAGAGCGTGGCAGTACCATGAAGCTGACACGGATGGAGGGCAGCAGCAGCCTGGAAAAGGAACCGATATAGACAACGTTTTCACCACCTGCAAGACCGAAAAGTGAAGGCGTCGGCTTCTGGAAATAAACAAATTCGTTTTCGAAATCATCCTCAATGATCAGATGGTCATTGATCTCTGCATGACGGATCAGCTCCAGGCGTCGTTTTACCGGCATGATCTCGCCCCATTTCGTCATGTGAGCAGGAGAAACATAGATCACATCGCAGCTTTTGTCCCGGTAATGGACATCAAAGCCGTAATCCTGAAAGATGGTGCTGCATGTGGTGAAGGACGGTGTGGGGAACGAAACGGTTTTCCGTTCATGGATCAGAGGGCAGAGGATCTGGAGAAGGGGCTGGAGACCGGCCCCTACTACAATGTCATCCGGGGAGCAGATCACATTTCTGCGTTCCCGGATATAGTCTGCGAGAACCTCCCGGAAATCGCTTTCGCCCTGGGGTTCGCCATAAGAAAGCATACGGTCGCCCTGGCGGAGGGCGCTTTTGATGTAACGCTGCCACAGATCAAAACGGAAGCTTTCCCGGTCAACACCGGAAGAGGCAAAATCATAAAGGCAGGGCGTGATATCCTTATCCTGTTTTTCGGGGGTAAGCAGATGCTGCTTGGAAGCAATGCCGGTGACATAATAGCCGCTCTGTGCCCTGGCGATGATATAGCCGTCTGCTGCCAGCAGAAGATAGGCATTTTCGATGGTGGTACGGCTTAGCTTCAGCTCCTGGGCGCATTTGCGGAGGGAGGGCATTTTGCTTCCGGGAAGGAGACGGCCTTCCAGGATCAGCTTCCGATAATAGTGGTAAACCTCCAGATAAAGGTGTTCTTTTTTGTGTTCTGCAGATATATTTAACATAAGTATGATGATTTCCTTCCAAAAATGATTGCGTAAACCTGACAGTTCATTCTATAATATTACAGAAAAAAACTCAAGACTGGAGAATTACCATGAAAAAAATAGCAGTGATCAATGATCTTTCCGGGCTGGGGAAATGTTCACTGACAGCAGCGATCCCGGTGATCTCGGTGATGGGGGTCCAGGCGTGTCCACTTCCCACCGCTGTTTTAAGCAACCAGACCGGTTATGAAAGTTATTTCTGTGAGGATTTCACAGAGCATATGGAACCATATATGGAGCAGTGGAAAAAAAGAGGATTTTTCCCGGATGGGATCTATACTGGATTTCTTTCTGATGATAAGCAGGCAGACAGGATCCTGAAATTTATGGATGCGTTTGCAGGGAAGGATACTCTGATCCTTACAGATCCGGTGATGGGGGATGACGGCGCGGTTTATCCGATCTATACAGAAGAGCTCCGCAGCCGGTTCTGCGAACTGACACGTCGTTCCTATGTGATCACACCGAACCTTACGGAAGCCCTCCTTCTTCTCTACGGAAAAGAAAAAATGGAGGATATCTGGAAGGAACTGCAAAAGGCATCAGAGTCCCGGCGGATGGAAGAGATCCGGGAGATCGGGTGCGGACTTGCCCGGAAATTTTCACTTCCTGCCGTTGTGATCACCGGAGTGGATCACAGGGAGGAGGGGCAGCCTCTGAAAATGGGGAATCTTGTCCTGGAAAACGGAAACAGCTCCTGGGTATTCGCAGAGAAATCCGGCGGAAGCTATTCCGGGACAGGAGATCTTTTTGCATCCGTGCTAAGTGCAGGGCTGGTAAAAAGATATTCCATGAAAACCTGTGCAGAGCTGGCCGTGGATTTTATCTCGGCATCGATCCGGGATGCGGTGGAGGAAGGAACAGACCGTAACGATGGTGTATGCTTTGAACAGCATCTCGGCATGCTGCTTCCATAAAAACATAAGGGGATAAAAAAGAGCTGACCGTCAGGCCAGCTCTTCCCATTTTTCATAAAGCTCTTCCAGTTCTTCAGCGATGGCTGCTTTTTCGCGGCTCAGCTTTGTACATTCCGCTACATTGGTGCAGACATCCGGAAGGACCATAGTCTCGTCGATCTCGCTGTCTCTTGTTTCCAGCTCTTCGATACGGGCTTCGACTTTTTTCAGCTCGGCTTCCCGTTTTCGTTTCTTTGCCTGTTCTTCCTTCATCTGCTGCCAGGAAAGCTTGTTCTCGGAAACCGATTTTTCTTCGGCAGGTGCCTCCGGAGAAGTGCTTCCCGGTGCATAGGTACTGGTCAGCTCCTCCTTCTTTTCCAGATAGTAATCATAATCACCGATGTAATTTACCACTGCTTGGTTTGTCAGCTCCATGATCCTGGTCGCAGTCTGATTGATAAAGTAACGGTCATGGGATACATAAAGGACTGTACCGGTGTAGCTGACTAGTGCTTCCTCCAAGATCTCCTTGGAAGCAATATCCAGATGGTTGGTAGGCTCGTCAAGGATCAGGAAGTTGGCTTCGGAAAGCATCAGCTTTGCAAGGGAAACACGGCCTCTTTCTCCACCGGAAAGTGCGGAGATTTCCTTGAAAACATCATCTCCGGTAAAGAGAAATGCAGCAAGCATATTTCGGATCTCGGTCTCTGTGAGAGTCGGATAAGTATCGGAGATCTCCTGGAAAATCGTCTTGTCCATATGCAGAACATGATGTTCCTGATCGTAATAACCGATCTGCACCTTGGAACCAAGGGAAAATTTGCCGGCATCTGCCTCAATAAGACCGTTGATGATCTTCAGCATGGTGGTCTTTCCGGTTCCGTTGTTTCCGATCAGTGCCACACGCTCGCCGCGTTTGATATCAAAGGAGATATCGGAGAACAGGGTCTGTCCCGGAAAGGCCTTGGAAAGCGCTTCCACGTGGAGCACATCGTTTCCGCTTAACACCCGTGGTTCCAGCGAGATACGCATCCGGTCCTGGAGCTCAAGAGGCTTTTCGATCCTCTGTACACGGTCCAGCATTTTTTCACGGCTTTCCGCACGCTTGATGGATTTTTCACGGTTAAAGGATTTCAGCTTGGCGATAACGGCTTCCTGATGCTTGATATCCCGCTGCTGATTTAAGTATGCCTTGTACTGTGCATCACGAAGCTGAGCCTTCTTGAGAGCATAGGCAGAGTAGTTGCCGCTGTATACGCGGGTCTGTCCGGCTTCGATCTCAATGACCTTGGTGACTACCTTATCCAGAAAATAACGGTCATGGGAGACGATAAAAACAGCTCCCGGATAATTCAGAAGATAAGTTTCCAGCCAGGAGATGCTTTCCATATCCAGGTGATTGGTTGGCTCATCCAGAAGCAGGATATCCGGCTTGGAAAGAAGCATCTTGCCCAGCGCCACGCGGGTTTTCTGACCGCCGGAAAGAGTTTCGATCTGCTTGTCATAATCTTCCTCCGTGAAGCCGAGACCCTTTAAGACACCGGTCAGCTCACTTTTGTAAGCGTATCCGTTCTCCAGCTCAAACTGATGGGTCAGGCGGGTATAGGTTTCCATCAGACGGTTCAGCTCATCACCGGTCACCGTGTTCATTTCCTGTTCCATATTGCGGATACGGCGTTCCATATCGATGATGTGCTGCTTGGTGGTAAGAAGCTCCTCGTAGATGGTATGATGTCCGTGGATATCCTGGTACTGGGCAAGATAGCCGATATTTTTATCCCGGGCAAGCACCACGGTACCGGAATCAGCAGAAAGCTCCTGCATGATGATCCGCAGCAGTGTGGTCTTTCCTGCACCGTTGCATCCGATCAGAGCAGCCTTTTCACGGTCTTCAATGTGAAAGGATGCATCATTTAAAATTACTTTTTCGCCAAAGGCCTTGCATATATTCTGACATGATAAAATCATAAAAACTGTCCTCCTGTATAAAGAATCACCCCTGTTTATGCCTGAACAGGGAAAAATCCTCCACCTATTATAACGGAAACTGCCGGGATTTCAAAGAAAAAATCAATTATTAGAAAAATTATAAAGAAATTTGTACAGAATAGACAACTTTAATTGACAGGAAAATGTCAATTCGTTATAATTAACCTAGTGTAAGGTAAGGAGGAAAACTATCGTGGAGACAAAACAAATCTCGAAAGCGGTGATTAAGCGTCTGCCACGCTATTACCGCTACTTAGGAGAGCTGATGGAAGACAATGTAGAACGTATTTCTTCCAATGAGTTAAGTAAGAAGATGCATACCACAGCTTCTCAGATCCGTCAGGATCTTAATAATTTCGGCGGTTTTGGGCAGCAGGGGTATGGCTATAATGTACACTATCTTTATACAGAGATCGGTAAGATCCTGGGACTAGATACCGTTCATCCGATGATCATCCTGGGTGCCGGTAATCTGGGACAGGCACTTGCCAATTATGTGGATTTTGAGAAGCGCGGGTTCAGGCTGGTTGGTATCTTTGACGTAAATCCTGTGCTTGAGGGCATCGCAGTCCGTGGACTTGAGATCCAGATGCTCAGTGAGCTTCCGTTTTTCCTGAGAGAGAATAACGTGGAGATCGCGATCCTGACACTTCCCAAGAATAAAGCCAAGGAAATGGCAGATATTCTGGTGGAGAACGGGATCAAGGCAATCTGGAATTTTGCACATCTTGATCTTGAGACACCGGATGATGTGATCGTAGAGAACGTTCATCTTTCCGAGAGTCTGATGACACTGTCTTATAATCTCAGCAAATACAGGCAGGAACATGTGGATAAGTAAGAATTGTTAAGCTGCCGGAAACGGCAGCTTTCTCTATGACAGAGGGGAGGCAGAAGACAGAATGAAGAAGCTTGTTACCTGCAAAGAAATGAAGGATCTGGACTCCACAACGATCCGTGAGATCGGAGTTCCCTCCGAGGTTCTGATGGAGCGGGCAGCACTGAAGGTGGTAGAGGAAACAGAAAAGTATCTCCAGAAGGACGAAAGGATCCTGGTAGTCTGCGGAAGCGGAAACAATGGCGGTGACGGTATCGCTGTTGCCAGATTGTTCCATCTGAAGGGGATCCGGGTAGAGTTTTATATGGTCGGAAACAAAGATAAAATGACCAGAGAGACAGCTCTTCAGTATAAGATTGCTTCCGGTTATCGTGTCCCGGAGGTGAATAACCCGCAGTGGAGTGAATATACTACTATAGTAGATGCCGTGTTTGGGGTAGGCCTGACGCGTCCGATCGAGGGGCATTATGCTGATATCATCCATGAGATGAACAGTGCGAGGGCCAAAAAGATCGCAGTTGACATCCCGTCAGGAGTGAACGGAGATACTGGCCTGGAAATGGGAATTGCCTTCAGCGCCGATCTGACTGTCACATTTGCCTACCGGAAAAGAGGTCTTTGCTTTTATCCGGGAAGACTGTATGCAGGAAGGATCGTTACCGCCGATATCGGGATCTATGAGCAGGAAGCTGTGACTGCATCTGCCGCCTGTCTGGAAAATAAAGATCTGAAGCTGTTTCCGGAACGTGATCCCGGCGGAAACAAGGGTACCTTCGGAAAAGTGCTCTTTGTGACCGGAAGTGAGGGAATGTGCGGAGCCGCTTATTTAAGCGCCAGTGCAGCACTTCGTGCCGGTGCGGGAATGGTAAAGATCCAGACTGTGGAAGCCAACAGGATCCCACTGCAGATACTCCTTCCGGAGGCTATGGTCTGCAGCCGCTTTGATCAGGAATCCAATGAACAGCTTCTATCCTGGTGTGATGTGATCGTGATCGGACCGGGACTTGGAACATCAGTGGCCAGCCGTGAGAGAGAACAGTGGTTTCTCACGGCGGCTGCCCGGGAGAAAAAGCCGCTGATCCTGGATGCGGACGGCCTGAACCTTCTGGCTGCACATCCACAGTGGTACCAGTATCTGGGAGAGCATGTAGTCCTGACACCGCATATCGGAGAAATGAGCCGGCTCAGTGGCAGAACGATCCAGGAGATCCAGCATGAGATCGCAGATACTGCACTGAAATCTGCTGCGGAAACAGGCTCTGTGTGCGTATTGAAGGATGCATGTACGGTGATCGCAGATGAAAAAGGCCAGATGTATCTGAATCTTTCCGGTAATTCCGGAATGGCAACTGCAGGAAGCGGAGATGTGCTTTCCGGGATCCTGGCAGCAGTGTTATGTATGTATCTGAAAACGGAGGAACAGCCTCCCATGGTTTTAAAGGCCGCGTTAGGTGTTTATCTTCACGGACTTTGCGGTGATCTTGCAGCCGCTGAAAAAGGAAAGCGCAGTATGCTGGCAGGAGATATCATAGAATATCTGCCCAAGGCATTAGCTATAGGTGAAGAGGAGTCGGGATTATGAAAAAATACGAGAGAGTAAAAGCACTGGTATCACTGGATGCCATTGCCCACAATTTTGAGGAAATGTATAAAAATGTCAAAGAAGGGACAAAGATCATCGCTGTGATCAAGGCAGACGGTTATGGCCATGGTGCCAGAGCTATTGCCCGTCTGATCCAGGACTATGACTATATCTGGGGATTTGCAACAGCTACGGCAGAGGAGGCACTGGAGCTTCGGCATGCAGGGATCACCAAGCCTGTCCTGATCCTTGGCCTTGTATTTGAGGAATATTATGAGGAGCTTGCAGCCAATGATATCCGGATCACCATATCGGATCTTAATACAGCGGCAGAATATGCAAAAGCAGGTGCACGCATTGGAAAAAATGTACATATTCATCTGGCTCTGGATACGGGAATGACAAGGATCGGATATGCGGATATTCCGGAAAATGCGGTAAAGATCGAAAAAATCTCAAAAATCCCGAATCTGGTGATCGAGGGAATGTTTACCCATTTTGCCAGGGCGGATGAGACCGACCGTTCTCCTGCACTGGTGCAGCTGGACCGTTATCTCCGTTTTGCAGAGCTTCTGGAAAAAAGAGGTGTTCATATTCCGGTACGTCACTGCTCCAACAGTGCAGGTATCATCCGTGTTCCGGAAGCAAATCTCAATGTCGTTCGTGCCGGCATCACCATTTACGGTATTTATCCGTCAGAGGAGGTAGAACGTGATATTGTGAAGCTGACACCTGCAATGGAGCTGAAAAGTCATGTATCCTATGTGAAAAATGTGGAACGTGGAACAGCGGTAAGCTATGGAGGAACGTTTGTTACAGAACGCTTTACCAGAATGGCAACGATCCCCGTAGGTTATGCAGATGGCTATCCGAGACAGCTTTCCAATAAGGGCTGGGTCCTGATCCGGGGCAAAAAAGCTCCGATCCTCGGACGTGTCTGCATGGATCAGTTTATGGTTGATGTCACAGATATCCCGGAGGTGAAGGCCGGGGACGAGGTCACCCTGATGGGAAGAGATGGAGAGGAATTTATCAGTGTGGAGACACTGGGAGATCTTTCCGGAAGATTTTCCTATGAATTTGTCTGTGGGATCAGTAAACGTGTTCCGCGGGTTTATATCAAAGACGGTAAGGAATGCGGAGAAGAGGAGAGCTTTTTCCAGTAGATCCGTAAATACCCGGATCCGGAAAACGCCGGGTCAGACATAAGGCCGGTAAAAAAGTACCACGCATGGTATACACAAAGAAATTGTGGAAATACTTATCTGTAAAAAGGAATACGGCTTGCAAATAAGCCGGACCAGAATCGGAGTGTGAATTGTGTGGTTATAAAAAGAGGGGATATTTTTTATGCGGACTTAAGACCTGTAGTGGGCAGTGAACAGGGCGGCATCCGTCCGGTGCTGATCATCCAGAACGATGTGGGCAACCGTCACAGTCCCACAGTGATCTGTGCGGCAATTACATCAAAAATGAATAAGGCAAAACTGCCGACACATATTGAGATCGATGCATCCGCCTACGGGATCGAAAAGGATTCCGTGATCCTTCTGGAACAGCTCCGCACCATCGACAAGCGGCGTCTGAAGGATAAGGTGTGTCATCTGGACAGTGCTATGCTTGATAAGGTGAATCATGCGCTTGAGATCAGTCTGGAACTGACTTTTTAGGGGAACATGAGGAATTTTGACCGGTTTGTTTTCTGATTCTTGACGAAATCTTTCATAAGTGCTATATTAAACCGAGTTGCAATTATGTAAAACGGTACCCAAAATGAGCAGGGCACGAAAGAAAATATACGGTAACAAGGAGAGGAAGATACCATGTCAGGACATTCAAAATTTGCCAACATCAAACATAAGAAAGAGAAAAATGATGCCAAGAAGGGTAAGATTTTCACAGTCATCGGCCGTGAGATCGTTATGGCAGTAAAGGCCGGCGGCCCGGATCCTGCAAACAACAGCAAGCTTCGTGATGTCATCGCAAAAGCAAAAGCGAACAACATGCCGAACGATACGATCGATCGTGGAATCAAGAAGGCAGCAGGTGCGGATTCTGCAGACAGTTACGAGAAGGCTGTATATGAGGGATATGGTCCGAACGGTGTTGCTATTATCGTAGAGACTCTTACAGATAACAAGAACCGTACTGCAGGTAATGTACGTAACGCGTTTACCAAGGGTAACGGAAGCATCGGAACACAGGGATGCGTATCCTTTATGTTCGACCAGAAGGGCCAGATCATCATCGACAAGGAAGAACTTGAGGATGAGTGCGGTGAGATGGATGCGGACGAGCTGATGATGACAGCTCTGGATGCAGGTGCTGAGGACTTCAACGAGGAAGAGGACAGCTTTGAGATCATCACAGCACCGGACGATTTCAGTGCTGTACGTGAGGCTCTTGAGAAAGCCGGGATCCCGTTTGTAGAAGCACAGATCGCCATGATCCCGCAGACCTATGTGGAGCTGACGGATGATCAGGCTATCAAAGATCTTCACAGAACACTGGATCTTCTTGATGATGACGACGACGTTACTGACGTATGGACAAACTGGGACGAATGATCTCTGAATAGAAAGTAATATTTTGCATATAATACCTCCAGAATTTCAGATTCCGGAGGTATTTTTTTATGGAAAAACAGAGCGAAGAGGGAAAACAGAAGGAACTGGACCGGGAAGCGAGCCAGAACGAACAGATCCGGGAAACCGGGCAGGCAGTGCTCGATGGAAATTCCCGGAAGCATAAAGTGGAGCTTCTGACGGTGATCGGGGAAATCGAAGGTCATGAATCCGCGCCGTCTCACAGCAAAACAACCAAGTATGAGCATGTACTGCCAAAGCTGGCTCTCATTGAGGATGATGAGGAGATCGAGGGGCTTCTGATCCTTTTAAATACGGTAGGAGGAGATGTGGAGGCAGGGCTTGCTATTGCGGAGATGATCGCGTCTCTAAGTATCCCTACGGTTTCTCTGGTGCTGGGCGGGGGACATTCCATAGGTGTACCCATGGCGGTATCAGCAGATTATTCCTTTATCGTGCCAAGTGCTACCATGGTGGTCCATCCGGTACGCCAGAACGGAATGTTCATCGGCGTGGCGCAGTCCTACCGCAATATGGAAAAGATCCAGGACCGGATCATTGCCTTTGTATCCGGACATTCACATATCACGGCAGAACGGATGGAGGAGCTGATGCTGGATACTTCCCAGCTTGTAAAAGATGTGGGGACTATGCTGGAGGGTGAGGAAGCGGTAAAGGAAGGACTCATCGATGAAGTAGGAGGGATCCGGGAGGCACTGGACCGATTGTATACCCTTATCGAAAGGAAAAAAACACAGAAATAACCAGTTTTGTATGTGGCTTTTGATGATGCTAGTTGTATAAGGCTAACATGGTTGCGCTGTGCTGTGGTAAAGAATTTTGACAGAAATTGTAAATCTACTCTTGTCATATGCTGATTTTTAGCGTATTATTAATAAAGGTTTATAATTTGCGCGAGGAGGAAGACCATGTATAAGGTTTTAAAAGCTGAAACGCTGGCAGCTAAGATCCATCTTATGGTTGTGCATGCACCACGTGTGGCAAGCCACTGTCTGCCAGGACAATTTATCATTGTGAAACTTGACGAAAAGGGAGAGAGGATCCCGCTTACCATCTGCGATTACGATCGCGAGGCCGGTACAGTTACCATCGTATTCCAGGAGATCGGAGCATCTACCATTAAGATGTCCGCACTGAAGGCGGGAGATTCATTCCGTGATTTCGTAGGACCTCTGGGATGTCCGTCTGAGTTCGTCCATGAGGATATCGAAGAACTTAAGAAGAAAAAAATGGTATTCGTAGCCGGTGGTGTCGGTACCGCACCTGTTTATCCGCAGGTTAAATGGCTCCATGAGCACGGCATCACAGCGGATGTTATCCTTGGTTCCAAGACTAAGGATATGGTTATCCTTGAGAAAGAGCTTGGCGCTGTTTCCAATCTTTATGTTACAACAGATGACGGTTCCTATGGCCGTTCCGGTATGGTAACAAAGACTCTTGAGGATCTTGTGACAAACGAGGGCAAGCATTATGACGTCTGTGTAGCGATCGGACCGATGATCATGATGAAATTTGTCTGTCTTCTTACCAAGAAGCTTGGTATCCACACAATTGTCAGCATGAACCCGATCATGGTTGACGGAACCGGTATGTGCGGCGCTTGTCGTCTCCAGGTCGGTGATGAGATCAAATTTGCCTGCGTAGACGGACCGGAGTTCGACGGACATCTCGTTGATTTCGATCAGGCTATGAAGAGAAGCCAGATGTATAAGACCCAGGAGGGCCGTGCATTACTGAAGCTTCAGGAAGGCGATACCCACCACGGTGGATGCGGACATTGCGGAGGTGACAACTAATGGCAGATGCAAAAATGTTAAAAAAAGTTCCTGTAAGAGAGCAGGATCCGAAGGTACGTGCGACAAACTTCGAGGAAGTATGTCTTGGATATAATCAGGAAGAAGCAATGGAAGAGGCACAGAGATGTCTTGGCTGTAAGAAACCGAAATGTGTAGAGGGATGTCCGGTATCCATCAATATTCCGGGATTTATCGAGCACATCAAAGAAGGCAACATGGAAGAGGCTTACAAGGTGATCGGTTTATCTTCCGCACTTCCGGCTATCTGTGGTCGTGTATGTCCGCAGGAATCCCAGTGTGAGGGACAGTGTATCCGCGGTAAGAAGGGCGAGGCTGTTTCTATCGGTAAGCTGGAGAGATTCGTTGCAGACTATGCTCTGGAGCATGATATCAAACCTGCAGGAGCAGAGGTTAAGAACGGACATAAGGTTGCAGTGATTGGTTCCGGTCCATCCGGACTTACCTGTGCAGGTGACCTTGCAAAGGCAGGATACGATGTCACTGTATTCGAGGCTCTTCATGAGCTTGGCGGTGTTCTTGTTTACGGTATTCCGGAGTTCCGTCTTCCGAAGCAGAAGGTTGTTAAGAAAGAGATCGAGAAGGTCAAAGAGCTTGGCGTTAAATTCGAGACAAACGTTGTCATCGGTAAATCCACTACCATCGATCAGCTGATCGAGGATGAGGGCTTTGAGGCTGTATTCATCGGTTCCGGTGCAGGACTTCCGATGTTCATGGGTATCCCGGGTGAGAATGCAAGCGGTGTATTCTCTGCAAACGAGTACCTGACAAGAAGCAACCTCATGAAAGCATTCGATGATTCCTATGATACACCGATCGCAGCAGGCAAAAAGGTTGCAGTTGTCGGCGGTGGTAACGTTGCCATGGATGCTGCAAGAACAGCGCTGAGACTTGGTGCTGAGGTACATATCGTATACAGAAGAAGTGAGGCAGAGCTTCCTGCACGAGCAGAGGAAGTTCATCACGCTAAGGAAGAGGGCATCATCTTTGATCTTCTTACAAATCCGAAGGAGATCCTCGTTGATGAGAACGGCCACGTAAACGGTATGAAGGTTGTCAAGATGGAGCTTGGTGAGCCGGATGCATCCGGAAGAAGACGTCCGGTAGAGATTCCTGGTTCCGAGTATGATATGGATGTAGATACTGTCATCATGTCTCTTGGTACTTCACCGAACCCTCTGATCTCTTCCACAACCAAGGGCCTTGACATCAACAAGAGAAGATGTATCGTTGCCGAGGAAGAAACCGGTAAGACATCCAAGGACGGCGTATATGCCGGTGGTGATGCCGTTACAGGTGCAGCTACCGTAATCCTTGCCATGGGTGCAGGTAAAGCTGGTGCAAAAGGTATCGACGAATATCTGAAAAATAAATAAGCAGAAAGTCTGTTTATAAACAGATCCTCCGACTGTGTTTTCTGATGCAGCCGGAGGATTTTTTTTCTTGCAGATTAAAAAAAGAACATTTGTTTGAAACTTTTGCCAAGTGAAGATTGTAAGTTTTACTCAGTTATGCTATAATGTGTTGGAAAAAATTTAAGAAAAGGAAATATCATTATGTCAGTGATACATGCGATTATATTGGGAATCATTCAGGGAATCACCGAATTTCTGCCGGTGAGCAGCTTCGGACATCTCTGTGGAGTGCAGGATCTTTTGGGCGGTACCAGAGGCTCCGGTGTGCTTTTTGAAGTGATGCTCCATCTGGGAACTATGATAGCTCTGATCCTTGTTTTTCTGAAGGACATCAAGAAGATCGGGATCGAGCTGATCGGAATGATACTGGATCTGATCGGAAATGCCAATATTTTTCTCTATAACCGTAGGACTGGGAAAGAGCTTACCTACGCAAAGATCATAAGCGGAACTTACCGGAAGCTTACTGCCCTGATCATGGTATCCACCATTCCTACAGTCCTGATCGGATATCAGTGCAAACGACTTGTTGTGCGAAGCGCATCCTCACACATGTTTTCCGGGATCGGAATCCTTCTTACAGGTGTGATCCTCCTTGTTGTGGACTACAGTAATGTCAATGGCAGCAAGGGAACAAAAGAAACCAGCTTCGGAGATGCTATGTGGATGGGTATCTGTCAGGGCCTTTCTGTGTTTCCGGGACTTTCCAGGCTTGGACTTACCATGAGCGCAGGACTTTTCTGCGGCCTCGGACGGAAGTTTGCAGTGAAATATTCGCTGCTGATGAGCATTCCGGCTGTGGTGGGAGCTTTTTTTGTGGAGATGGGAGAGTTCACTTCTGTTCATATGACTGTTGGCCAGGGATTTACTTATGTTCTTGGAATGATCGTGGCCGGGATCACAGGCTATCTGGTGATCCGTTTTATGCTTAAGCTTTCGAATCAGGTCAGACTGCGTTATTTTGCATTTTATTCTTTTGCAGCCGGAATCCTTATTCTGGCAGCGAATTATATTTGATATCAACTGGGAGGAGTCTGACAATGGCAGCTTCAAAAACGACAAAAAAAAGAAAAAGAAAACCTGCGGCGAAGCAGCAGCCTGTCGGTAACCGCTTTCAGACAGAGATCTTGATCCTTGTGATGTTTGCGGCCTGCCTGATCCTGATGATCAGTGCATTTGGTATGGGAGGGATCGTAGGAAATGCCATCAGTGCCGTATGCTTTGGCATCATGGGACTTTGTGCATATATTTTCCCGATCCTGCTTTTTGCCGGAGTTACGTTCCTGATCGTGAACAATACCAACCGCCTTGCCTACAAAAAGGTACTGGCGGGCGTGGTATTTTTTGTGTTCCTCTGCGGCTTTCTTCAGCTGATCACAGAGGGCTATACGCCAAGTACCACGTTTTCGGATTATTATTCACTGAGTTCGGAATACCGTACCGGCGGTGGAGTATTCGGTGGTGCAGTATGTATTTCCACAGCATCCGCTTTTGGCGTTGTGGGCGGAACTGTGATCATCGTTCTGGTGCTTCTTGTGTCTCTCATCATCATAACACAGAGATCCTTCTTCGGATTTATGAATAAGATCCTGGACTTTTTTACAGATGCAGCAAGAGAGGGCAGAGAAGTTTATCTTGAGGGACAGCCGGACAGAGAAAAGCAGAAGGAGCTTCGCAGAAAGATCCGTGCGGAAAAAAGAGCGGAGAAGATCCGCCGGCTGGAAGAAGAGCTGGAGGAAGAAGAACTTGCCCTTACAGAGAAAGATCCGGAAAATATCTCAAAAAAACAAAAGAAAAAAACAAGAAGATCGCAGAAAGAAAGACAGGCTGCGGTGAAGGCGAACCGGGAAGGAGAATTTAATCTTCCTTCTTTCCTTGATGAACAAAAGGCTGTACTTCCGGCAGATACAGATCTGACAGAAGAGGATCCAGGGCTTGATGAGAAACCGGAGGAGCATGCTCAGCCGCTGGAATTCCAGATCCACCGTTCACAGTCCCAGCCGGCCTGGGAAGAGTCGGAGGAGCCGGATTTCGAAAGAGAAATGCAGGAAGCCGAAGAGGAGGATGCTTATTCCGGCTACGAGGATGTAGATATTCCCGAGATGCAGCAGATCCTGCCGGCAAAGACAGCTGTAGCAGCAAAAGCTTCCCGGGAAACAGGAAAGGCAGCTGCTCCCGCTGAGATAAAGGAGGATCCTCAGCCGGAAGCTGAACAGAAAGCATCCCATCAGCCCTCCAGAAACCCGAAGTCATCTCAGACAGAGATCGAGCATGGGATCAGAAATATCCAGCATGAGATCAGCCAGGGAGAAGCTCCGGAGAAGAAACCATATCAGTATCCGCCGCTGAAGCTTCTGAAGCGCGGAGATGGCAGATCTCAGGGAGATTCCGATGCACATCTGCGTAAAACAGCGCAGAAGCTTCAGGAAACCCTGCATAATTTCGGCGTCAATGTAACCGTTACCAATGTGAGCTGCGGACCTACCGTTACCCGCTATGAGCTGCAGCCGGAAATGGGTGTGAAGGTCAGCAAGATCGTTGGTCTTTCCGATGATATCAAGCTGAATCTTGCTACACCGGATATCCGCATCGAGGCACCGATACCGGGAAAGGCAGCCGTGGGGATCGAGGTTCCGAACAAGGAGAACAGCCCGGTCATGCTGAGGGATCTTCTTCAGTCAGAGGAGTTTAAAAATGCGAAATCCAAGCTGTCCTTTGCAGCAGGTAAGGATATTGCCGGAAAACCGGTAGTGGCAGATATTGCCAAGATGCCGCATCTTCTTATCGCCGGAGCAACCGGCTCCGGAAAATCCGTCTGCATCAATACGCTGATCATCAGCATCCTTTATAAGGCTACACCGGATGAGGTGCGTCTGATCATGATCGATCCGAAGGTGGTGGAGCTCAGTGTATATAACGGGATCCCGCACCTGTTCATTCCGGTGGTCACAGATCCGAAGAAAGCGGCCGGTGCGCTGAACTGGGCTGTTTCCGAGATGACCAGCCGTTACAATGCCTTTGCGGAATATGGGGTACGTAATCTTGGAGAATATAACAAAAAGGTTGCTAATATGCGGGTCCCGGAGGGAGAAAAGGCACCTGAGAAGATGCCGCAGATCGTGATCATCGTGGACGAGCTTGCGGATCTTATGATGGTTGCGCCGGGAGAAGTTGAGGATGCGATCTGCCGTCTGGCCCAGCTGGCACGTGCAGCAGGTATCCATCTGATCATTGCTACCCAGAGGCCATCTGTCAATGTCATCACAGGTCTGATCAAGGCCAATATGCCGTCCAGGATCGCATTTTCCGTATCTTCCGGCGTGGATTCCAGGACGATCCTGGATATGAACGGTGCCGAGAAGCTTCTTGGCAAGGGCGATATGCTGTTTTATCCGCAGGGGTATCAGAAGCCGGCCAGACTGCAGGGCGCTTTTGTTTCAGATGAGGAGGTCAGTGCAGTCGTAGAATATGTTTCTGACAAAAATCAGGGTGCTGTTTATGATACCTCCATTGAGAAGCAGGTCAATACAGCCGGTGTCCCGGGAGGAGCCGGCGGCGGTGACAGAGATGTCTATTTTACAGAAGCCGGTAAATTTATCATTGAGAAGGAAAAGGCCTCCATCGGTATGCTCCAGCGTATGTTCAAGATCGGATTTAACCGTGCGGCAAGGATCATGGATCAGCTTTGTGACGCAGGAGTGGTAGGTCCGGAGGAAGGAACCAAGCCAAGGAAGGTTTTGATGTCAGCAGAAGAATTTGAGAATTATCTGGAGGAGAACGGCGGATGAAAATAAGTATCCTGACAGTAGGGAAGATCAAGGAAAAATATCTGCGGGATGCCATTGCGGAGTATTCCAAGCGCCTCGGGCGTTACTGCAAGCTGGAGATCATAGAAGTGTCCGACGAAAAAACACCGGATAATGCCAGCGAAACAGTAGAAGATGCCATTCGGAACAAGGAAGGGGAGCGTCTTCTTAAATATATCCGGGATGATGCGTTTGTGATCACTCTGGAGATCGGAGGCGAACAGCTGACCTCTGAGAACTTCGCACGGAAGATCAACGAGCTGGGAATACGTGGGACCAGCCATATCCAGTTTGTGATCGGCGGCTCTATCGGTCTTGGAAAAGAAGTACTGAAGAGATCAGACTATGCTTTAAGCTTTTCGAAGATGACATTTCCTCATCAGCTGATGCGTGTGATCCTTCTGGAACAGATCTACCGCAGTTATCGTATCATCAGCGGAGAGCCCTATCATAAATAATATCATACTACATATCTGCAAATATCTTGACAATTTTCGGATATGTAGTATGATAAAAAAAGAGTAGCACTCAAAGCTCAAGAGTGCTAATAATCACAGAAAGAAGGAAATGAATATGGCATTAAAACCAGTTGCAGACAGAGTTATCGTAAAATATTTTGAGACAGAAGACAAAACCGCATCCGGCATCGTACTTCCGGACAGCTCCAAGGAGAAAACCCAGCAGGCAGAGGTTATCGCAGTAGGTGGCGGTAAGGTCGTAGACGGTAAAGAAGTACCGGTACAGGTAAAGCCGGGCGACCGTGTGATCTACGGAAAATACACAGGAACCGAGATCAAATATGAGGGTGAGAAATATCTGGTGATCAACGCAGATGATATCATTGCTATCGTAAAAGACTGATGAAGAATTTTTATCGTAATTTTCTGAAATTATGCTCCATGCTGGTGTTGCAGAATGTAGTGACCTTAAGTGTCAATCTTGCTGACAACATTATGCTTGGAGCCTTCAGCGAAACTGCATTATCCGGTGTGACCACCGTAAACCAGGTACAGTTCGTCTTTCAGCAGCTGCTTATGGCTCTGGGAGACGGACTTGTCATATTCGGAAGTCAGTACTGGGGAAAGAAAGAGACAGAGCCGGTAAGGAAGATCGGTGCCTGGGCCATGCGCACAGGCTTTTTTATTGCCCTTGTGCTGTTTATCCTGGCCAGTCTTTTTCCAACACAGCTGCTGGGGCTTTTTACAACAGACCAGACGATTATCGAAGCCGGTCTTTCCTATCTGGCGATCATCCGGTTTACTTACTTTTTCTTTGCGGTGACGCAGATCCTGCTTGCTACACTGCGCTGTGTGGAAATTGCAGGGGTTGCCTTCGGGCTTTCGTTAATGACTTAAGTGTAGTAATGGTAGGAATGTCCTATCAGATGCCGACAAATGGTGGTATCATCCGGGGAAGCGGAAGCATCGCTTATTCCATGAAGGTGGACCTGATCAGTACCTGGGGGATCGTGATCCCTCTGTGTGGTCAAGGCATCTCCGGCAGTGGTGGTATGCTGCCTGAATGCAGATCAGATCTTTAAATGCGTGCCTGCATTTTTGAAGTGCAATTACGGACACTGGATCAAAAATATGACGAATTAAGGAAATATATATAGATCAGAGGCAAGATACAGAAAATTTATCTTGACGCCTGTGTGATCTGTATGTAGAATAAATACAAGCTTTAACGAAATGCAGTAAAAAAATCTCTGAAGAGCCAGGGACAGCTTGACAAAGGTAATATGGTATAGTATTATCTTACCTATATCATATTAAACTGGTGGGAAAAGAGGAATACTCACTGAAACACAGGAGGAACAGGAAATGAGAAAAAAAGTACTGGCAGCGCTTCTGGCAGCTGCAGTGGCAGGAACAACTGTTATGTCAGGAATGACTGCTTTTGCAGCAGAAACAGAAGGAACCAAGGCGGAAGGCGGAAATATTACCATTGCAGAAACAGCAGATCCGCAGAACATCAATCCGCTTTATGTTGTGGATCAGACAAGCTTCGATATGATGCAGGCACTGTACAGCCCGTTTTTTGAGATCGTGAACGGAGAGATGTATTACGGAAACGGACTTTGCGAAAGTGTAACAGCCAATGATGATGCCAGCGAATTCACACTGAAGCTCAAAGACGGACTGAAATGGCATGACGGTCAGCCGATCACAGCCGATGATGTGGTATTCACCATGCAGGTGCTGGTAGATGAGAAGCAGAATGTTCCGTATTCTTCTTACGGATACGTTAATGACAAGGCAGTAGAGGCAGAGAAGGTTGATGACCTTACAGTCAAGATTTCCCTTGGATCATCTTCCGCAGGATTTCTTGGTGGACTGAGCCAGGTTTACTGTATTCCGAAGCATATTTATGACGGCGTGGAGAATATCGGAGAAAGTGATCTCAACAATGAACCGGTGGGAAGTGGTCCTTTTAAGTTCGAGGAATACAAATCCGGAGAGTATTATAAAGTAACAAAATTCGATGACTATTTTGATGATGTAAATCTGGATTCCATCACCTTCAAGATCGTAAAGGATTCCAGCTCCGCCAATGCGGCACTTGCAAGCGGAGATCTGGATGCACGTCTGATCAGCGCAGATGATTACGATACCGTCAGTGCTTACGATAACGTAAACATCAATACCTATAATTCCGGACGTGTCAACGCCATGTTCATGAATGAGCTGAACGAAGATCTTCAGGATGTAAAGGTACGTCAGGCGATTGCATACGCACTGAATAAAGAGGAGTTCTGTCAGTTTGCTTTCCTTTCCGAGGATTATGCAGAGCCTGCAGATTCTATTTTTACACCGGATACACTCTACTATACAAAACCGGACAATACCTACGACAATGATCCGGCTAAAGCACAGGAGCTCCTTTCCGAAGCAGGAAAGACAAGTCTTTCTCTGAATCTGATGTATATCTCCACAGATAAGACAATGGAGAGTGAGGCTCTGTATGTACAGTCTGCCCTTGCCAATGTAGGAATCACCATCAATCTTCTTCCTACAGATGAGTCTACCTTCAAGAATAAGACAAAGGATACGGAGTGCACAGATTATGATCTGGTACTGAGCTTCTACACTCTGGGAGAAGAGCCGAGCCTTTATGCAGACATGAGTTCTTCCGTCAGCCGTTCCAACTATTCCAGGATCAAGGATACAGATCTGGATGCATTGTGGGAAGAGGGCAACAGCACTGCAGATGAGACAAAACGTGGCGAGATTTATAAGGAGATCCAGAATACGATCAATGATAACATGTATATCTATCCGATCGCTTATTCCAATGGTTTCTATGCGGTAAGTAAAGATTTCGGAGGCTTTGATGAATGTCTGTTAAAAACTATTTATTATGATTATTCCAAGATCTATACATTGGAGAAATAAATAATTTTATAGCGGATGAATACCGGAAACAGAAAGAGGCTGACGCGTTTTTGCGCCAGCCGATTTCCTGTTTTCGGGGAAAATAAAGGAGGTACATTTTGAAGAAGATCGTAAACCGTCTGATACAGTGTATTCTGACACTGTTTATTGTCTCTGTTCTCTGCTTTGCACTGACAAAAGCAGCGCCCGGAGATCCTGTCCTGACTTATGTGGAACCAAATATGAGTGAAGAATATATCCAGAACCTGAGAGAAAGCCTGGGACTTACAAAGCCTGTCTATGAGCAGTACTTTCTGTGGCTGGGAAGGATCCTTCACGGGAATTTCGGAAATTCCCTGATGAATAACCGACCGGTCCTGACACAGATGCTGGAGAGGCTTCCCGCAACCGTGATCCTAATGGGAATCAGCATGCTGCTTGGTTTTCTCATTGCCATTGTACTGGGCCTGTATTCCGGAAAGAATAAAAATGGTGTTCTGGATAAGATCACCAGCATGTTCTGTTATGTAGGTATCTCCATTCCTACGTTCTGGTTCGGTATCATGCTGATCTATCTCTTCAGTGTGCATCTCCATATCCTGCCAAGTATCGGTATGCATTCAGACGGCAACCGTTCCTTAGGAGATTTGATCCTGCATATGGTCATGCCCTGCGCAGTTCTGACCTTTGCAAATGCGTCACAGTACATCCGGTATTTAAGAAGCAGTACCATTACGGAAATGTCCTCCGATTATGTTATGGTGCAGAAGGCTTATGGAATGAAAGAGTCTGGAATCCTTTTCCGGCATGTACTGAAAAATGCCATGCTTCCTATGATCACAGTTCTCGGAATGAGCCTGCAGTCTCTGGTTTCCGGTGCCATTATCACCGAGCAGGTTTTTGCATGGCCGGGAATCGGTCAGCTGGCAGTGACCGCTGTTATGCAGTATGATTATCCCCTGATCATGGGAATCACCATGTTTACCGCGCTTCTCGTGGTGCTCGGAAATCTTCTGGCAGATATCCTGTATGCTGTCTTTGATCCGAGGATCCGCAAAGCAGGATGTTAGGAGGTAAAGGGACATGAGAGAAAATATCTGGAAAAATATCAAACTTGGTTTTAAGACAAATAAACTTGCAGTGGCAGGTGCAGCAGCGATCATCCTGCTGGCACTGATCTCCATTTTTGCCTTTTTGTATCCGGTAGATCCCAATGCCATCAGCGCCACAGAGCGACTGAATGCTCCATCCATGGCACACCTTTTCGGTACGGATGATATGGGACGGGATTATCTGGCTCGCTGTATTTACGGAGGAAGAGCATCCCTTCTGGTGGGCTTCCTTTCCATGGTGCTTTCTACAGCCCTTGGTGTGATCATCGGTTCCATCAGCGGTTTTGTGGGAGGAACGGTGGATGCAGTGCTGATGCGTCTGGTGGATGCACTGATGAGCCTTCCGACATTCCTGATCATGATCGTTATGAATGCCTTCCTGAAACCGGGACTTCAGAACATTGTCCTGATCATCGGCTTTCTGACCTGGATGAATATTGCCAGGATCGTCCGTGGCGAGACCATTTCCCTGAACGAGAGAGAGTATGTCATCTATGCAAAGATCTCCGGACAGAAGAAATTCTCCACCATTGTACATCATATCCTGCCTAACATCATGCCTACCATTATCGTGGCTGCAACCATGAACATTGCCAATGCCATCCTGATGGAATCTGCACTGAGCTTTTTCGGCCTGGGTATCCAGCCGCCTACGGCTTCCTGGGGAAGTATGCTGAGCAATGCACAGCGCTATATCCAGCAGGCACCGTATCTGGCTATTTTCCCCGGAATCCTGATCCTGATCACGGTCGTCAGCTTCAATTATCTGGGAGAAGTATTAAGAAAAGTATTCGAGCCCAAGTAAGGAGGACATTTACATATGGAAAAATTACTGGAAGTAAAAGATCTGAAGGTGTCTTTCTTTACAGACCTTGGAGAGACACAGGCAGTAAAAGGTGCAGGCTTTGCCATCGGTGAGGGGGATTTTTTCGGGATTGTAGGAGAGTCCGGAAGCGGAAAAAGCGTGACCACCAAATCCATTCTCCGTCTCGGACCATCCAACTGTAAGATCATGGGTGGTGAGATCCTGTTCCGGGGAGAAGATATCCTGAAGAAAAATGAAGCAGAGCTCCGTGAGATCCGCGGTGGTGAGATCGCCATGATCTTTCAGGATTCTCTTTCCGCACTGAATCCGGTTTACACTGTTGGCAATAAGATGGTAGAGCTGATCCGGCGCCATACCAATATGAACAAAAAAGAAGCAAAGGCCCGGGTGCTGGAGCTTCTCACAGCCGTTGGCATCACAGACCCGGAAAAGGCTATGAACAGCTATCCCCACGAGCTTTCCGGCGGTATGCGCCAGCGTGTGATGATCGCCATGGCCATGAGCAGTGACCCGAAGATCCTGATCGCAGATGAGCCCACCACAGCCCTGGACGTTACGATCCAGGCGCAGATCCTTCATCTGCTTCTGGAACTTCAGAAAAAAAACAATATGAGCATCATCCTGATCACCCACGATCTGGGCGTTGTAGCGCAGACCTGTAAACGGGTAGCTGTCATGTGTGGTGGCTACGTGGTGGAAGAGGGAACTGTAGAAGAAATCTTTCTTCATCCGGGACATCCCTATACACAGGCACTGATCGCAAGCATGCCGCGGGTGGGAGGTACCTTTGAACAGTTTCTGGAGAGAGATCTTTCGGACGGAAACGGTGATCTGTGTCCCTTCCTGAATCGCTGTAAATATGCGGACAAAACCTGTGAAGCCTGTCTTCCGAAATATTATGAGGCTTCAGAGGGACACAGGATATTCTGTCACAGAAGGGAGGAGAAGAGATGAGCAAGCCCTTAATTGAAGTAAAAGATCTGAAAGTATATTTTAAACAGAAATCTCCGAAGCTTCTGTCCTTTAAGCCGGGCATACTGAAGGCCGTGGATCAGGTAAGCTTTTCGATTGAAAAGGGGAAAACCTTCGGTCTGGTAGGAGAATCCGGAAGCGGAAAATCTACCATCGGAAAGGCAATCCTACGTTATCATAAACCCACAGGCGGTGAGATTTTTTATGAAGGAACAGAGATCGGAGCCATGGGGGAAAAAGAACTGCTTCCATACCGCAAAAAAATGCAGTCCGTTTTTCAGGATCCCTATTCCTCTCTGGACCCAAGCCATACAGTGCAGGATATCATCTGTGAGCCTATGGAGATCCATAAAATGTACACTCCAAAGGAACGTAAGGAGCGTGCAAAAGAACTGATCCGCGTGGTTGGCCTCAAAGAACAGGATCTTCTGAAGTATCCTCATGAGTTCTCCGGCGGACAGCGTCAGAGGATTTCCATTGCAAGAGCACTTTCCGTACAGCCGGAATTTGTAGTCTGCGATGAGCCCATTTCTGCACTGGATGTTTCCCTGCAGGCCCAGATCGTCCAGATGCTTCAGGATCTTCAGGAAAAATACGGGCTGACCTATCTGTTCATCAGCCATCAGCTGCAGGTGGTCCAGAAGATCTGTGATGAGATCGGGGTGCTTTATCTTGGAAATCTCATGGAGATCGCAGATGCAGATAAGCTCTATTCCAATCCGCTGCATCCTTATACAAAAATGCTGATCTCCTCGATTCCGGTTCCGGACCCGAGAGTCAAAACTCTGGATCAGATCGTTACGGATACCGGAGTACAGTCCAGATCTATCGGGGGCTGCCGCTTCCATAACCGCTGTCCGTGGTGTGAGGAACGCTGCAGACAGGAATCCCCCGCACTTCGTCAGGTGGAGCCGGGACATATGGTAGCATGTCATAAATATCAGGAAAAGAAATAATCATAAAATACGGGAAGGTAAATAAAAAAGTGGACAAAAATATATATAAAAACTATCTGGCGATCCTCCGTGAGGAGATGATCCCGGCTATGGGATGCACAGAACCGATCGCTCTGGCCTATGGTGCGGCAAGAGCAAGAGAGATCCTTGGGAAAGAGCCGGAGCGTATCGTAGCAAAATGTTCCGGAAATATCATCAAAAATGTGCGTTGTGTGATCATTCCCAATTCAGGAGGCTTAAAGGGGATTCCTGCAGGTGTGATCCTTGGGGCGGTGGCAGGAGATGCCTCACTGAATATGGAAGTTCTTTCCAAAGTCGATGAAAAGGGCAGGGCACGCTGCCGGGAACTTCTGGAGGCAGATATCTGTAAGGTGGAGCTTCTGGACACGCCGGTAGTCCTTCACATTATCATCGAAATGTATGCCGGTGAAGATACCGTCAGCCTGGAGATTAAATACGATCATATTAACGTGACCAGGATCAGCAAAAACGGAGAGATCCTCCTTGATGCAGATAAAGCAGTGGAAGAAAAGGAAGAGACGGACCGCGGCCTGTTAAATCTGGAGGATATTCGGGAATTTGCAGATACCGTAGAGCTTTCCGATGTAAAGGAGCTTCTGGATGCGCAGATCAGAAGCAACATGGCCATTGCTCATGAGGGAATGACCGGAAAATACGGTCTGGGTATCGGGCGCGTGATCCGTGAAAATTATTCTCACGATATGCTCACCAGAATGAGAAGTCTTACTGCAGCGGCTTCTGAGGCACGTATGGGTGGCTGTGATATGCCGGTTGTCATCAATTCCGGAAGCGGAAATCAGGGAATTGCATGCTCTGTTCCGCTGATCGTCTATGCAAGAGAGATGGAGCTGCCGGATTACAGCCTCTACAGGGCTCTGGTGTTTTCCAATCTCCTCACAGTTTATCAGAAGCAATATATAGGGAAGCTGTCTGCCTTCTGCGGTGCGGTATCGGCCTCCTGTGCAGCCGGAGCTGCCATTACCTATATGGTAGGCGGAGATATTTCCCTGATCAAAAAAACGATCGAGAATACCCTTGCCAATATTCCGGGAATCATCTGTGATGGGGCCAAGATTTCCTGTGCTGCCAAGATCGCAGCCTGTCTTGACGCAGCCTTTCTGGCGCATCATCTTGCCATGAACGGGCAGTCTTATGCACCTTATACAGGAATTCTCCAGGAAGAAACCGCAGAGACCATCAGCTGTGTGGGACAGATCGGAAAAGACGGTATGAAGGAAACAGACAGAGAGATCCTCAAGATCATGCTGGAGCATTAATCCGCATCGGAGACGGCACAGATTAAACAGAAAAGGTTGGATTTATGGACAACGAATTAAGAATTGCAATACTGATCGATGCAGATAATGTATCAGACAAATACATCAAGATCATCGTGGATGAAGTGGCAAACATCGGCATAGCCACCTACAAACGGATCTATGGAGACTGGACCAGTGCACGGCTTTCCTCCTGGAAAAAGGTTCTTCTGGAGGATTCCATCATTCCTATCCAGCAGTACAGCTATACCACTGGAAAAAACGCCACCGATTCGGCGATGATCATTGATGCCATGGATATTCTGTATTCCGGAAATGTGGATGGATATTGTATTGTTTCTTCGGACAGTGATTTCACCCGTCTGGCAGCAAGGCTCCGGGAATCCGGAATGCTGGTCCTGGGTATGGGTGAGGAGAAGACGCCGAAGCCGTTTATTTCCGCATGCAACCAGTTTAAATATCTGGATCTTCTCTACCGCAACCAGCAGGAGGAAGAGAAGAAGGAAGATCTGGCTACTGCAGCAGAAGCTAAAAAATCCGGAAACAGCAGTAAACAGAGCAGCTCCGGCTCCAGGAAGAACAAAGATCTCAAGCGGGTACGCAAGGCCATTAATGCCATCATCGAGAAATTTTCTGACGAAGAGGGATGGCTTTCCTCCGGACAGCTGGGCGATCAGCTTGGGAAACGACTTCCGGATTTTGATGTGCGTAATTACGGATATTCCAAGCTGACCCCCTTTATCAAATCTCTGGGAAATTATGAGACAGGCAGGATCCCCACAGGAAGCGGAGGGAGAAAGCAGATCTATTTCCGGATGAAGGAGGATAAACAATGAAGAATTATCTGGCACCTATGGAGGGCGTAACCAACTGGGTTTACCGGAATGCATATCATGACTGTTTTTATCCTATGGATAAATACTTTACGCCCTTCATCACTGCCAAGCCCAATAAACGTCTCAGCAGCAAGGAGATCAAAGAGGTATCACCGGAAACCAACGGAGATCTTCCGGTGATCCCCCAGATCCTGACCAACAATGCGGAGGATTTTGTGAAAACAGCCCATATCTTCCGGGATGAATACGGACACAGGGAAGTAAATCTCAATCTGGGATGCCCCTCGGGAACTGTCACAGCCAAGGGAAAAGGTGCCGGTTTCCTGGGCGAGCCGGATAAGCTGGAACGTTTTCTGGATGAGATCTTCGAAAAGACCGGGATGGAGATCTCCATAAAAACGAGAGTGGGAACGGATTATGAGGAAGACTGGGAACGGCTTCTTGAGATCTATGGCAGATATCCGCTGAAGGAGCTGATCATCCATCCACGCCTTCTGAAGGATCATTATAAGGGGGTTCCCAGATATGAACTGTATGAGGAGGCAAGGGAAAAGCTGAAGGTTCCCCTGGGATATAACGGGGATATTTTTTCAGTGGAGGCTTATCAGGAAATCCGGGAGAAATTTCCGGATGCAGACAGCGTCATGTACGGAAGAGGCCTGATCGCAAGGCCCTATCTTCTGGATGCCATTATGCAAAAAGAAGATGGAGAGGATCACCAGGAAGAATACCGGAAAAAGCTGCGGCAGTTCCATGACCGTCTTTACCGGGATTATCAGGAATATCTTTCAGGAGAACGAAATGTACTTTTCCGCATGAAAGAATTGTGGAGTTATATGGCACCAGGCTTTACCAATTATGCCAAATATCTGAAAAAGATCAAAAAATCCCAGCATTTTGGTGACTATGAGGCAGCAGTTATGAGCCTTTTTGGAGAACAGGAGATCTTAAAGGTATGAACAGTATAAAAGAAAAATTTGATGAGTTTATTTCCCAGTATCCCATTTTTGAGTATCGTGTGCTGGATACCGGGGATATTAAAGTACAGTCACGTGTGCGTACGATCTGTAAACAGGAATGTGAACGTTATGGAAGCACATGGGCCTGTCCTCCGGCAGTGGGAGAGCTGTCAGAATGCGAAAAGAAGATCCGGAGCTATCCGAAAGCAGTTTTCTTTTCCAGCGTTGCGGAGGTATCGGATATCATGAACATGAAGGAGATGCTTTCCACAAGAATGGAACACGAAGCGCTTACAGAGAAGGTACGTGATTTTCTGGAGGGAGAGGGCTATGAGACCTTTACGCTTTCCACGGAATCCTGTGACTTCTGTGAACGCTGTGCCTATCTGGACGGAAAACCATGCCGTTTTCCGGAGCATATGCATCCATGTCTGGAAAGCTATGGCGTGGTAGTCAGTGAGATCGTAGAAAAGGAAGCTATGGAATACAATCTGGGTGGAAATACCATCCTCTGGTTTTCCATGGTGTTGATCCGCAGATAAAAGACAAAAAGCAGATACAGCGAAAGATACATAAGAAGAAATCCTCCGGCATAAATTAATGATAAAAGCCGGAGGATTTTTTTAATGAGAAAAATGTCAGCTTTTCTGGAGCTTCCCGGGGAACCGGCATTTCGGGAGGTGCAGGTGATACTTACGGGAAAACGCCGGGCAGTGATCGAAAATTACCGGAATATCCAGAGCTATACAAGGGAGGAGATCCTGATACTGACACCTTCCGGCAGACTTGTGATCCGTGGGAAAAACCTTGTGATCCCCTGCTACACAACCCTTGAACTATGTATCCGCGGGCAGATCGAAAGCATTACGCTGGAGGAGGGAAATAAGTAATGGTCCCAGGTTTTGTGCGGGTTTCTGTTAAGGGACAGCAATGTCAGCGGTTCGTGAACCTTTGCAGAGGCAGGGAAATGGATCTGAAAAGGATCATCCGCACCGGTGAGACGGAGCTTCAGCTGACTATGAAGGTAGCGGATTTTCTGCAGATCTCGCCACTGCGGAGAAAAACCGGGGTACATATCCACATCCTGAAAAAAAGAGGACCTTTGTTTTTTCTGCTTTTCTGTAAAAGAAGAAAAATGATCCCCGCGGGGTTTCTGGCAGTTTTCTGCCTCCTTTTTTTTCTGTCAGGCAGAGTGTGGAACGTTGAGGTCCGGGGAAATATTTTAAATCCCACACCCCAGCTGATGAGCTTTCTGAAAGAGCAGGGGGTCTGTTTCGGAGTATCCAGAAAGAAGATCAGTTGCAGTGCACTTGCAGCTTCCCTGCGAAGAGAATTTCCGGAGATTACCTGGGTGTCAGCCGGATTTTCGGGAACGGGCCTGCGTTTTGATATCCGGGAGGGAACTGCCGGAGAAAAAGCAGAGCCGGAAGAAAGATCATGCAGTTTGTTTTCAACCCTGGACGGTGTGATCGATTCCATGGTCACACGGCAGGGAACTCCTCTTGTCAGGGCCGGGGATGAAATAAAAAAAGGCCAGGAACTGGTTTCCGGGATCGTGGACATCACCGATGACAGCCAGGAGGTCATCCGCTATGCATATGTTCAGGCAGATGCGGATATTTACATCCGACATACCATTGCCTATTACGATACCTTTCCGTTGGACATAGAGAAAAAGGTACGGTCCGGTAAAAAGAAAACAAGGCTTTTTTTTCAGCTGGGAAACTGGTTTCTGGACTTTTCCTCTCCTCTGAAACAAAATGAGGAACGCCTCGTCAGCCGGGAACCTCTTTTCAGTATCGGGATTTTTCGTTCTCCTGTTACCCTGGGGATCGCTGCGATCGGGAAGTACGAAGTACAGAAAGAGCAGCTGACAGAGGATGCCGCAAAAAAACAGGCCATACAAAGGCTTTATGCCTATGAAGAAAAATTAATAGAAAAAGGGGTTCAAATATCTGAAAATAATGTTAAAATAGAAATAAATCACCAGGACTGCGTCAGCAGAGGCACTCTTACCGTCATTGAACGGACCGGAAGAGAAGCCCCCACAGAAAAAAAGACGCAGCCAAAAGAAAGGACACCAGAGGATGGCTAGCAGCATTATCGAATTATATGTGGATGTGCCGGCAGACCGCCAGGCGAATATTTTCGGACAGTTTGACGAGCATCTGAAGCTGATCGAACGTACTCTGAACGTAACCATGATCTTCCGTGACGGTTCTCTTAAGATCCTGGGAAGCCAGGAGGGAGCCACACAGGCTAGGGCGATCGTGGAGGAACTGAACACACTTGCGGGCAGAGGCAATACCATCACACAGCAGAATGTGAATTACGCACTTTCCCTTGCCATGGAGAAGATCGGCTCCGTGATGGAGGAGATCGACAAGGATTTTATCTGTAATACCATACAGGGCAGACCCATCAAGCCCAAGACTCTCGGACAGAAGGATTATGTGGAACAGATCCGTAAGAAGATGATCGTGTTCGGTGTGGGACCTGCCGGAACCGGCAAAACCTATCTTGCCATGGCTATGGCAGTAACTGCTTTTCGCAATGAGGAGGTTTCCAGGATCATTCTTACCAGACCCGCCATTGAGGCAGGCGAGAAGCTGGGATTCCTTCCCGGCGATCTCCAGAGCAAGGTCGATCCCTATCTGCGTCCTCTTTATGACGCATTGTATCAGATCATGGGCGCAGACAGCTTTGCCAAAAACATGGAGAAGGGGCTCATCGAGGTTGCCCCTCTTGCCTATATGAGGGGACGTACACTGGATAATGCCTTCATCATCCTGGATGAGGCACAGAATACCACACCTGCCCAGATGAAGATGTTCCTGACCAGGATCGGCTTCGGTTCCAAGGTGATCATCACAGGAGATGCATCCCAGAAGGACCTTCCCAGGGATGCCACATCTGGTCTGGATGTGGCGATGAAGGTGCTGAAGAAGATCGATGACATCGGATTCTGTCAGCTGACCAGCAAGGATGTTGTACGTCACCCACTTGTACAGCAGATCGTACAGGCCTATGACGATTATGAAAAAAAACAGAAGCCTGCCAAATCCAGGAAGGATGACAGGTATGCTGTAAAAAATAAGGAGTACAGAAGATGACCATAAATATCGAATATGAGACAGATCAGGAGTTAGGCATTGACTATGCTGCCCTTGCATCCCAGGTTGCGGACAAGGTTCTTGAAATGGAAAAATGTCCCTATGACGGACAGGTCAATCTTGTCCTGACAGACAACGAGGAGATCAAGAGGGTAAATACAGAATTCCGGAATATCCAGGCTCCTACGGATGTGCTGTCATTTCCTATGATCCCCTTTGAGACACCGGCGGATTATTCCGTTGTGGAAGAGGATGAGTCCTATTTTGATCTGGACAGTGATGAACTCCTTCTTGGAGATATCATGATCTCCGTGCCCAAGGTTTTTGCCCAGGCAGAGGAATACGGACATAGTGTGACAAGGGAATTCTGTTTCCTGGTGGCACACAGTATGCTGCATCTTCTGGGCTATGATCATATGACAGAGGATGAGGCAAAGGTCATGGAAGCCAAGCAGGCAGCGGCACTGAAGGAGCTGGGGATCAACCGCTAGACGGGCTGTCCCACGGAAAAGCTAAGCGGAAAACTCTTCCGCTTTAAGAAAAGGAGGTAATATATGAGAATGAAAAAGACAGGTATCCTGGCAGGTATCACAGTTGCATGCATCTGCATTGCCCAGACTGTTCCCGCTTTTGGAGCAGGGCAGGATCTGGTAGGCTTTGTCCCCAATGAGGAAAAGCAGGAAGAAACCCAGGTAAAGAGCTATCTTACCGGCGAAAATGTTCCGGAGAGCATTGGACGGAGAAGACCGGTTGCCGTGATGATGGGTAACAACAGTGTCGGAGCTCCGCAGAGTGGGATCGGACATGCCGGTGTTGTCTACGAAGCGCCGGTGGAAGGTAATATTACCCGTCTTATGGGCATTCTCGAAGATTACGATGAGCTGGAACGGATCGGTTCCGTTCGCAGCTGCCGTGACTATTATCTCTTTTATGCCAACGAATTTAATGCGATCTATGCCCACTACGGACAGGCTGCCTATGCACTGCCTTATCTGGAGCAGCATGTGATCGATAACCTTAACGGGATCCAGATCGGCAAGCTGGCTTTTTTCCGCACAACAGACAGGAAGGCACCTCACAATGCCTATACAGATGCCAGCCACCTTCAGGCAGGCATAGATGCTATGGGATACAGCCAGGAATATAAAGAAGAATATACCGGACATTATCTTTTTGCAGAAGATGGTACAGAGACTGTACCGGATGGGATCACAGCCAGCCTTGTGAAGCTGGATAATTTTACTGACAATCATCCTTGGTATGAATACGATGAGGAGACAAAGGAATATAAGAGATTCCAGTTTGGCAAGGAACATGTGGATCAGCTGGATAATGAACCGCTTACCTGCGACAATATCATCCTTCAGTATTCATCCTGCCCGGCCTACGATGGAAACGGCTATCTGAATATTGATGCCATTTCCGGCGGAGAGGGCAAGTTTATTACCAGAGGCAGAGCCATTGATCTCCGCTGGGAGAAGGATTCTCCATGGGGGATCACGCATTATTACGACGGAAATGAACAGGAGATCCGCCTGAATCCGGGTACTACCTGGGTGGAGATCGTACAAAATGACAGGATTGATTCCGTTACTTATCAGTAAGACTAATATACAGGTATCAGGAGAAACAAAAAACATGAACGCAAATTACAGGGAACGACTGAAAGACAAGAAACGCATCGTTATCAAGATCGGATCATCATCACTGATCCACGCAGAAACAGGAAGACTGGATTTCCGTAAGCTGGAGATCCTGGCCAGAGAGCTCAGTGACCTTCACAATCAGGGGAAAGACGTAGTGTTGGTATCCTCCGGAGCCATTGCGGTAGGTGCAGCTGCACTGGGTATGAAGGGAAAGCCGGCAGAGCTTGAGAAAAAGCAGGCCTGTGCAGCTGTGGGACAGGCCAGGCTGATGACCATTTATCAGAAGCTTTTCGGGGAATACAATCAGATGGTGGCACAGATCCTGATGACCAAGAATACCATGGTCAACAATACCAACCGCAGGAATGCCCAGAATACCTTCCAGCAGCTTCTGGCAGAAAAGGTGATCCCCATTGTAAATGAGAACGACTCGGTATCCTCCTACGAATTCCAGAACCTGGTAAAATTCGGAGACAACGATACCCTTTCCTCTGTAGTTGCTGCACTGATCGATGCGGATCTTCTGATCCTCATGTCCGATATTGACGGTCTTTTTACAGACGATCCCAATTCCAATCCGGATGCACAGTTTATCGACATTGTAGAAAACATGGATGACAATATGCGTAAGCTTGGCAAATCCTCTACAGGAAGCAATGTCGGTACCGGGGGAATGGCAACCAAGCTTACCGCTGCGATCATCGCAACTGCGGCAGGGGCGGACATGGTCATTGCCAACGGAAACGACTTCCACAACATCCACAGGATCGTGGAAGGCAGGAGCTGCGGAACATTATTTGTAGGAAACAAGAAGGAAGAATTCTTCCTCATTGATTATATCGAAAAACTGCTTTAAGGAGAGTATCATTATGATGGACAATATCAAGATCGACAGGATCAACGCACTGGCACATAAACAGAAAAGTGTAGGTCTTACCGAGGAAGAAAAGGTGGAACAGGCGAAGCTTCGGAGAGAATATCTGGATGCAGTGAAAGGAAATCTCCGTGCGCATCTGAATAATATCGATATCAAAGAAAAGGATGGCAGCATCACCAATCTTGGAGAAAAATATGGAAGAAAAAAAGGAAATTAGAAAAAAGATCTTCAAAGCCAGAAAAGAACATACCGATGCCTGGATCCGGGAAAACAGTCTCCGGATCACAGAGGCCCTGACACAGCTTCCGGAATACCGGAATGCAGAACGGATCATGGCATACGCAGATTATAACCATGAAGTGATCACACGCTATATCATCGAGCAAGCCTGGAAAGACGGCAAGGAAGTGGCAGTGCCAAAGGTTTTCGGAAAGGATATGGTATTTTACAGACTGACCGATTTCAGTCAGCTAGAATCCGGCTACTTCGGGATCCCTGAGCCAAAGGAAGACGGAGAAACGGTTTCCTGGGAAGAAGCCATGATGGTCATGCCCGGGGTGGCTTTTGACGTGAATTGCAACCGGGTAGGCTATGGCGGCGGTTTTTATGACCGCTTTCTGGAAAAACATCCGGAGGTCTGCCGCGTTGCAGTAGGATTTTCCTTCCAGATCCTTCCGGAGGTTCCCACAGAGCCTACGGATATCCGTCCGCAGGTCATTGTGACGGAAGAGAATATATACCGCGATGCACAGTAAGATATTGCTGTAAAGACAGAAAGAAAGGCAGGAATATTTGGAAATGAATGAAATGCTTGAAAAATTGGGACAGAATGCGAAAGATGCGGAGACAGTCCTTCGAAATCTTTCCACAAATGACAAAAATAAAACCCTGGAAGCTGTGGCAAAGGCTCTTGTCGCTCATACCGATGAGATCCTGAAGGCCAATGCCCTGGATGTGGAAAACGGCAAAAAGAATCAGATGCCGGAAGGACTGATCGACCGTCTGATGCTGACACCGGAGCGGATCGAAGGAATGGCAGACGGACTTCGTCAGCTTACCGGTCTTGAAGATCCCATCGGGGAAGTTACCGGTATGAAAAAACGTCCCAACGGACTTCTGATCGGACAGAAACGTGTTCCCTTAGGTGTGATCGGCATTATTTACGAAGCACGTCCCAATGTTACCTCAGATGCATTCGGTCTCTGCTTCAAAACCGGAAATGTCGTGATCCTGAAGGGTGGAAGCGACGCGATCCATTCCAATACTGCCATTGTCAACTGTATCCGTGAGGCATTAAAAGCCTGCGGCATTACCGAGGATGCTATCCAGCTGATCCAGGATACCTCCAGAGAAACGGCTGCGGAATTTATGAAGCTGAACCGGTATGTGGATGTACTGATCCCACGTGGCGGAAGAGGACTGATCAAAGCAGTGGTAAACCAGAGTACGATCCCTGTCATCGAGACCGGAACCGGAAACTGCCATATCTATGTGGACGAGACTGCAGATCTTCAGATGGCAGCGGATATTGTGATCAATGCAAAGACCCAGCGTGTGGGCGTATGCAATGCATGCGAGTCCCTTCTTGTAAACCGTAAGGTGAAGGACGATTTTCTGCCGGTACTGGCCGGACGCCTTAAGGAGAAGCATGTGGAGGTCCGTGCAGATGAAGCAGCAAAGGCTCTGATGCCGGGAGCAGTTCCTGCAACAGAAGAGGACTGGGGAACGGAATATCTTGACTATATCCTTTCTGTAAAGGTAGTGGATTCCGTGGAGGAAGCCATTGCACATATCAATAAATATAATACAAAGCATTCGGAGGCCATCATTACCAATGATTATACCCATGCCCAGAAATTCCTGGATGAGGTAGATGCAGCGGCAGTTTATGTGAACGCTTCTACCAGATTCACCGATGGAAACGAATTTGGATTCGGTGCGGAGATCGGGATCAGCACCCAGAAGCTCCATGCAAGAGGCCCAATGGGACTCCTTGCACTGACCACCACCAAGTATATCATTTATGGTAATGGACAGGTACGTCCGTAAGACAGATAAAGTAAAGCGGATTCTTTGGTCCGCTTTACTTTTTTGAAGCGTTGTGCTATACTTTTTTGTAATTGGATTTAAACAGACTAACTCATAACAGGAGGACTTATAAATGAAAAAAAAGCAGCTTTTTGCAGTCTTGCTTGCAGGTTCCATGACTGTTGGAATGGCACCTGCCGCAGCGTTTGCCGCTGAAGATACCGGAGCGGTAACAGAGGCAGAAGCACCGACTGCAGACGAGAATACAGAAACACCAGATGACGGAGCGGCTGTGGATGACCAGTCACAGAGTGAAGCCGACGCCCAGGCAGAGGCCGAAGCACAGGCAGCAGCCCAGGCCCAGGCAGAGGCCGAAGCACAGGCAGCAGCCCAGGCCCAGGCGGAAGCAGAGGCCCAGGCAGCAGCCCAGGCTCAGGCGGAAGCAGAGGCCCAGGCAGCAGCTCAGGCTCAGGCGGAAGAGGCGCAGCAGGAGCAGACGGAAACTGTAACAGGAACAACAGTAACCGATGAAGCTGGATTAGCAGCAGCTATTGCGGCAGCTCCTGGCATTGACATTAATAATGTTAATAAAGACAATCTTACGACGATCGTTATCAGTGGAACAGTTCAGATTACGACACCAGTAACGATTCCGAAAGATAGAGGTATTTTGATCGTTGGAAAAGATGATACATCCATGATACAGCGTGCAGCCGGCTTTACTGGTAATCTGTTTGACGTAAGCGGTGCACTTTATATGCTTGATAATAGCGATAGCACACTTGTTGTTGATGGTGGCTCTGTTAATGGTGTACCGGCAGCAGGATCTTTGATCCATGTAGCCAGTGGCGCAAAATTTTCAATGTCAACAGGTCTCACGCTAACTAATAATAAGGTCGTAGCAGATGCAACAACAGCAGATACAACAGCGGCAGCTATTTTTAATGAAGGTGGAATCGTTCATATTTCAGGCGGTACGATTGAGAATAACAGTTCAGATAGAGGTGCTGTCTATAGTACAGGAAAAGTATTTATTGAGAAAATTGATAAGATGGCAGAACCGATTATCTCCAAAAACACAAAAGCGGATGGAACAACACCTGCCAATATCATTCTTGCTGGAGAAGGCCAGCTTGCTGTAAACGGTGCTATAACAGATCCTCAGATTGGATTTTCTGTAGAAAATGCTGAAGAGAGGGTGCTGAATTCATCTGCGGTAATTGTAAAGGGTGAGGACTGTCCTGATAGTGATTATCCACAGGCACTCAGTGTACTGGCTGGAAAATATGAAGATGTTAATTATAAAGTTAATCCAGAGAATGGTCAGCTTGTTTCCAACAAACCAGTCGTTACCGTTACTGCTAAGAGCGAAAAAGCAAATACGGTTACTGCAAGTATTAAATCTGACAAGGCCGGTACATATTACTATAAATGTGTAGCAAAAAATACCGAAGCTCCGGCCATTGGTGAAGCTATCAAAGGTGAAAAAGTTGAAGCCGAAAAAGCAGTTTCTCTGAATCTTACTGATGTTAAAGACACGTCCATTGATCTTTATGTATGGGTAATAGCAGATGACGGATCTGTCGGTGAAGCTGAAAAACAGACGATTGATGTAACACAGCCACAGAAGCCAGACGATCCGAAACCGGCAGCACCAAAGGTTACAAAAATCAGCGCAGAAAGTAAAACTGCAACAACTGCAGAAGTAGTTCTTCAGTCCGATAAGAGCGGTACATGCTATTATAAATGGGTGGCAAAAGGAGCTAAAAAACCTTCCATTAGCACAACTAAAGACAGCAAGGTTGCGATCACTGCAAAAAAAGATTGTAAGATTAATCTGAAAAATCTGAAAGGTGATGCGATTGATCTCTATGTACAGGTAGTAGCGGAAGATGGATCAGAGTCAGCAGTAACAAAGATTGCAACTGTTACTTTGACTGCGAAGATTTCCAACGTAAGCTACAAATGGAAAGGTCATACATCTGCTACTGTAACTATGCGTTCTGATAAAGCTGGTGTGTACTATTATAAATGGGTAAATCGTGGTTCCAAAGCTCCGACAGTTGATAAAATGAGCAGGGGAAAAAATGTTTCTGCAAATAAGGATTTCACGATCAGTTTGAAAGATTTGGATGCAAATAATGCAATTGATGTTTATGTGTGCATCAAAGGAACTGATGGAACTGTAAGTACACCAAAGAAGATTGCATTGGATGAAGCTAAGCGTCCGGCAAATGTCAGATGGGTTGGATTTTCATGGATCAACCATACATCTGCGAATGTTACTCTTATTTCGAATAAGAGCGGTACCTGTTATTATAAATGGGTTTCTCGAAACAGTGATGGCACGTCTGCCACTCCGAAAGATCTTACATCTACCGGAAAACAGACAACATTTACTGCTGATAAGAAATTTAATATCGGTCTTGAGGATTTAGATTCTGATAATCCAATTGATCTTTATATCCAGATCAAAGATAAGAATGGTGTTTTGACGAATCCATTGAAAATAGCATTTAAAGAAGATTCCAGACCGAAAGTTGCAGATCCAACTCCGACTGACACACCGGATGCATACATCCCAAATGTAAAAGAGAGCGTAGTACAGGGACTGGATGAGGCAATTCAGTTCTATCCGAATCAGTTCTATCCATTTACTGTAATTGGTGCTGGAACAACCAATCAGGATCCAAATGAGGGTGATGTGAAATGGGTTCCGGTTTACTGGAGTACAGCTGCAAACCCAAAACAAAGCCAGATTCATACAGCATGGAAGATTGGTTCCGGCAAGGGAATCAACAAAGACGCTACATACAACCTGTACGTATTCTTCAAGAAATACATCTACACTGGTGGTCAGTGGCAGGAGACAGACACTATTGAATCCGCAGTATATCAGTTTAGATCTGCAAAACTGACACCTACCGGAACTCCGGGAGCAGACGGTACATATGGTACCGGCGGCCAGACAGGTTCTGATCCGGATGCAACCATAACAGGAGAGGCATCTGCAACATCCTCCAATGGAGGCAACGGAACCAGATCTAAGAATGCAGTATCAACAGCCGATAACTCACCGATCGGAACCATGTCCGCACTGGCAGTGGCATCCCTTCTTGCAGGTGGATATGTGATCGTGAGAAGAAGAAAAAAGGACATCTAAACGCACAATAGCCAAAATAGCATAACAAATAAAAAAATCATCGGTTTTCCGAAAGAACAGGAAAGCCGGTGATTTTTTTGTAAAGATAAATTTACAGATTTTTTTTCTTATAGATAAACCAGGAAGCTGCAATGCTGAATGCAATTAGATAGACTGTCAGGATCAGGACACTGAGGTAATTGACTCCACCGCCGGAAGCAATGGTACGGATCAGATGACTGGTCTGTGACAGTGGAAGAGCAGCTACAAAATTCCCAAGAAAGCCCGGGATCTTCTCTGTAGAGAAGAAGGTGTTGCACAAAAAAGCCATTGGCATAATGATATAGTTGGAAAAACGAGGTACATCCGCATGGTTTTTGGCAAGGAAAGAAACCACAACGCCGATGGCTGAAAATACAGCACCGTTGAGGAACATCACCAGCAATGACCATCCGTTGAACACAAGACCGGTTCCGATCGGCATGGTCAGAAGAAGGATGATCCCTCCTGCATAAAGACCGCGGAGACTGCCTCCGATAATCTGTCCGGCAATAAACTGCCACAGAGGTGTCGGAGATATCATAACCTGGTCAAAGGCTTTCTCGTAAAGACGCTGTACATTCAGATTCTGTGCGATAGCATTAAAGCTTCCGTTCATTGTAGTCAGTGAAACTACACCAGGGATCAGGAAATTCAGATAAGGCTCTCCATGTGAGGAGGTCTGGATCCCCATTCCAAAAACGATCAGATACATCAGCGGCGCGATCATGGCCGCCAGCGTGATCTTATAGAAATCCCTTCGGAACTCCACCCATTTTTCCCATAAAATAGTAAGTATTCCCATGATAATTCATCGTCCATTCTGTTAAATTATAAGATAACTGTGGCTGACGCCGGCTTATCGCTGCATCAGATGCCTGCCTGCGCGCTCCACAAAAACATCCTCCAGAGTTGTCTCACGAAGGGTGCACTGTCCGTCCAGAGAGGACAGAAAAGAGATGGCCTCTTCCCGACTGTGGAAGTAGTGGCTTTTTGCCCCTTCCGGTGTTTCCTGATCTACGGTGTATTTGCCCAGGCCGTCGATCAGGCCCGATGGAGTATTGATCTCCTCCAGCTTTCCGTGATCCATAAGTGCTACCCGGTTGCAGAGAGACTGTGCCTCTTCCATATAGTGGGTTGTCAGAAGAATGGTCAGATTTTTTCCGTTCAGCTGACGGAGAAGATTCCACATCTGTCGTCTGGATAGCGCGTCCATACCTGCAGTGGGCTCGTCCAGAAGAAGGATCTCCGGACTTGTGAGAAGTGCCCGGCATACCATAAGCTTTCGTTTCATACCACCGGAAAGCTTCCTTACAGTCCGCTTGCGGAAGGGAAGAAGTCCACAGAAATCCAGAAGCTCTTCAGTTTTCCGTTTGATTTCTTTTCGTGGCATGAAATAAAGACGGCCCTGATATTCCATGATCTCGTCCATGTTCATATCCTGGCGCATGGAATATTCCTGCGTGATCACGCTGATCTTGCGCTTCAGATCCGGTCGGTTGCGTCCAAGTGTCTGCCCGTCAATGAGGATTTCGCCCTCTGTGGGCAGGAGCAGAGTGGAAAGCAGACTGATCGTGGTGGTCTTTCCGGCACCGTTGGGTCCCAGCAGACCGAAAAATTCGCCGGTTTCTATGCGAAGATCCAGAGAATCCACAGCAGTAAAACTGTCGAATTTTTTTGTGAGATTTTTTGTTTCGATCATCTCTGTTCATTTCCTTTCGTTTGTATGCAAATTTCACTCTATTATACTGGAAAAGAAGAGACATTTCAACAATTCTGAGATGTTCTTTACAGAAAAGGAGCGTTGTGCTATAGTGATACGAAGGAAAAATAAAAAACGGAGAGAAAACCATGAAACACAGGATGAGAACAATAATGCTGCTTCTTCTGACTATGCTGCTGCTATGCCCGATACAGGTTCTGGCTGCAGGTGGAGAGAACGCAGTGAAGACAGATCTGGAGGACGGAGAATATTCCATACAGGTGGAGCTGGAAGGCGGAAGCGGAAAAGCCAGCGTTTCTTCCCCCACATTGATGCTGGTAAAAGAGGGGAAGATGTATGCACGGCTCCAGTGGAGCAGCTCCAACTATGATTATATGATCGTAGATGGGGAAAAATATCTCAATGAGAGCGAGGAAGGCAGAAATTCTGTTTTTACTGTCCCGGTAACTGCCCTGGATGATAAGATGGAAGTGATCGCAGATACACTGGCCATGGGCGCCCCGCATGAGATCGATTATACGCTGACCTTTTATGAGGCTTCTATTGGCTCCAAGGGCCAGCTTCCTCAGGAGGCAGCGAAAAGAGTGGTTGCAGTTGCGCTGGTGATCATCATCGGCGGCGGTATCCTGAATTATTTTGTAAACAAAAGGAATCGGTGTTAAACCGGTTCTTTTTTTATGCCCTTTCGCATAATATACATAATAATGAACATGTATAAAGACGGAAGGAAGGGAACATCATGGATACAGTACAGGATAAAACCTACGAAGCAATTTATTATTCACTGTGGGAGGCAGCTAGGCGTTACAGTAGCTTTACGCAGTTTCGGGTGATCGGAAAAAGCCACGATGACCGGATGATCCCTATGCTGGAGATCGGACAGGGAGATGCCTGTATTTTCTGTGTGGCCGGCTTTTCCGGAACGGATGGACAGATGACGGACAGGCTTACCAGGATGGCACTAGAGCTTTGCAGAATATATGAATGCAACTGGACCGTGGACGAGCTTTATGAGGTAAAAAAGCTCCTGGATCAGACCAGGCTTTGTATCATACCGGTGGTCAATCCGGATGGATATGAGATCTGCCGGAAGGGCTACAATACTGTGCGAAATCCCATTTTCCGTCAGATGCTGAAAATGCAGGATGTTCCCTGTGATGAATTCGAGGGAAATGCAAGAGGAATGGATACTGCACGGAATTTTCCTACTACCTTCTGCAGCAGAAAAAAGATCCATCAGCAGCCTGCCAGTGAAAATGAGACACGTGCACTGATCCGGATCTTTCAGGAATACGGAGGACGTGGCCTGCTGGTTTTCTGCGGATATGGAAAAAAGGTGGTTTATTATCGGCGGGATCAGAATTTTTCCACAGGTCAGAGATGCTACCGTCTTGCACGTCACCTGAAAAAATGTACCAGGGGAAAGCTGGAGCAGCTGGCAATAGAACAAGAAGCGCAGAACGGGCGAAGGAGCACAGGCAGGCCGGAACAGTATTACGGAGAAATGATCCGCCAGCCGGCTTTCCGGATCGAATTGCCGGTAAATTCCGGAAATAAAGAAGAGGAAGAACGGGAAATCCGTGATCTGATGCTGCTTCCATTGGAATATATTTACTCTCTGGTACAGCTGTAAAAAAATCTGGCGTTGCACGGATGCAGGGTCTGTCAGCTTATGAAAAATAGGGTGACAGACATACCCGCTGAGAAGCCAGTGTCGAATCCTGTCGGACGAATTTGATTGACTTCCGGATCTGTGGACCCTATAATAATATCATCTGAAACAAATCTTTTTTAACAAATGTCGCAGGAATCCTTCACCTCTGTAAGTAATGAGAGGAACTGCACATCTGAGCATATCTGCTCGAATAATTTCCATTCAGTATTTTTGCTGTATTATTATTTTGATCATGCTTGTCCTCACTTCAAAATCTGTGAGTTTAAGTGATGGGAGCATGTTGCGAATTGCCATATTGACTGCTATACAGGGAGGACTTTTTTATGGCTCAATTTATGTGGGGCAGGTCTCCGCCGGAATTTTCCTGATATCCGAACACTGTTTCTTTCCCTGCAGAGGGAAGTGATCATCAAATATCGTATGTAGAACAGAATACAGGAATGAAAATATTTTTTCGATGTATCGGCAACACGGTTCTGGGACTGATGCTGGTGATGGCATTGGTGCTTCTTATTCCCGGACTTTTCGGGATCCGGCCCTATGTGGTCTATTCCGGATCCATGGAACCTGAGATCCCAACCGGAGCTGTGGTTTTTACAAAGGAAGGAGAGTTTTCTCCGAAAAAGGGAGATATCATTACTTTTCATAACGGAGATACCGTTGTCACCCACAGAGTGGTTAAAAAAGAAAAGGATATCTTTATTACAAAAGGTGACGCCAACAAGACAGAAGATCCTGTTCCCGCAGAGGCGTCACAGATCATCGGGCGGGTAGTCTTTCACCTGCCTTATCTGGGCTACGTGATCCATTTTCTGAAAGCCCGGATCCCTTTTGCCGCAGTTTGCATAGCGGCATGTCTGTCAGTACTCTTTGATCTGGCATATACCCCAAAAAAGAAAAAAATACAGGGAGGAATTTAATCATGATGAAAAACAGAAAACTGGTAAAAGGAATCGCACTTGCTGCTGTGATCACTGCACTGGCAGCCGGAGGAACAGCTGCATATCTCACGGATTTTGAAACGGCAACCAACAGCTTTACCGTAGGAAAAGTGGATATCGACCTGGATGAGCCTAACTGGAAACCGGAGGACAATACAGATCTGGTTCCTACTCAGGTGATCCGGAAGGACCCCTATGTAGCAAATAAAGGAGTAAATGAAGCATTTGTCTATCTGGAAGTTTCTGTTCCGGTCCGAAATGTGATCACGGCAGCCAAGGATGGCACCAGAAATGCACTTGCAAAAACAGAGCTGTTCAGCTTCACCAAAAACAAGGACTGGACACAGCTGGAGCGGACCGAAGTGGGGCAGAATATGGTCTACACCTATGTATATAACCACATCCTGAAGCCGGGAACAAAGACTACAACTCTTTTTGATACAGTAACCTTTGCCAATATCATCGAAGGTCAGCTGGATACACAGCAGATCGATATGCCGGTACGGGCTTATGCGATCCAGGCTACCAATACTGGGGATGACAAGACTACGGTTCTGGAGCAGGCAACTGCTGCTTACCAGAAATATGTAAATCAGAATAAAGGACAGGCCGGTGGTGTCACGAAATGAATAAATTAAAAAGACCCGTTTTCCTTCTCCTGACAACAGGGCTCCTGTGCGCAACAGGGACTGCGGCGTATTTTTCAGACTTCGAAAAAAAGATAAATTCTGCTGCAGTGGGGTATGTGACAACGGAGATCGAGGAAGATTTTCCGGATCCTACACCTACGCCTATGGAGAATGGTCCGTCCTACAGAAAAGAGATCCGGATCGGAAATTTTTCCGGCAGTGTGAAAGGGTTCCAGGCAGACTGCTATGTGAGGATGTCCCTTTCCTACTCCAATGACGATATCGGCAGAGGCGTGAAATTAACAGGTCTGGATACGGCAAACTGGGTGTATAACAGTCAGGACGGCTATTATTACTACCGGAAAAAAATATCCGAGGGTGAAAAAACAACTCCTCTGTGTACCGGATTTCAGATCGATCCCCAAAAGATCGATGATACTTATAGGGACAGCATTAAGGATTTTGAGATCAATGTTTATGAGGAAGCTGTACAGGCAGAAGGATTTTCAGATTATGAAAGTGCGTGGAGGTATTTTTCAGATCCGGTTTCTGCTCAGGCAGAAAGGAGGGGGAATGCTTGAAAAAACACCTTAAAGCCCTGCTGGCAGGTGCTGCTGTGGCAGGCAGTATCCTGGCGTGCACGGCTACTTATGCCAGATTTTCAGATTCCGTGACAGTGACCAATCACATATCAGTGGGAGATATCAATATTTCTCTTCGGGAACTGGAAAAAAAGGACGGCCGAGAAATGAAATATCAGGATCGCCGGATCGTTCTTCCGGGAGATGAGATATCCAAGATTCCCAGGATCACCAATCACTCAGAGCCATGCTGGGTAAGGGTGAAGATCTCTTATACAGATGATCTGGAAGGTTTGGATGGTCTGGATGACAGGAATCTTACAGGAATGTCACCGAGATGGATCCGGAAGGGAGAGTATTTTTATTATACCAGGAAGCTGGAACAGGGAGTCAGCGTGGATATTTTTACCGGTGTGACTGTACCATCCCAATGGGATGAATCCTACCAGGATAAGAAGCTGGGGATCACCATCGTGGCGGATGCTGTCCAGGCGGCAAATTTTGCACCGGATTTCCGTGCCATGTCACCCTGGGGAAATCAGAAGATCTTAAGATGTATCCACGATACCGATGGTCTTGTGGTTCAGAAAAAAAGTCCGGTGGATCTGAAGGTGGAGTTTGAAGGAAATGCGCACAAACTGATCGCGGCTCCGGAAGACTTTTTTTCCGGATTTTCCACGGCAATGCCGGGAGATGTTTTTCATGATTCTGTAGAGATCCGTAACACAACGGAGCATGCTGCAGAGATCTTCTTCCGCACATCACCGGAATGTAAATCGGTAAAGGATCAGGAATTTCTGAAAAATCTGAAGCTGGTGATCACCATGAATGATAAAAAGCTGTATTCCGGGGATCTTCTGGCTGCATCTCTCAATAAGGCCGTGTCCCTGGGGGAATTTTCCAGCGGAGAAAAAGGAAACATGAGATTTGAGGTTACGGTTCCGGCAGAGCTGGATAATTTATATGCTCTTCGAGCTGCAGATGTGAAATGGATCTTTTCTGTGGAGGAGGATCAGGAGACGGCAGATACCAGCCCTGTTCCACGCCGGAATGGCAGGAAAGAAGCCACAGAAAGAGCTTCCGGAAATAACAGTTCTTCGGTAAGGACAACACCAGTGAAGACCGGAGATGAATCTCCTGTGATCCTGTTTGCACTGATGGCTGGTATGGCGCTGCTTACCTGCAGTCTGACGCTATGGAAAGGAGGACGAAAAAATTGAAAAGAAGAATGATCGGTGCATGGATGGCATTGATGATCACAGCTTCTTCTCTTGTGGTTTCGGCCAGTCCTGCAGCAGATATGAGTTCGGTATCAGCAGATCCGCAGCAGGAACAGACAGAACCGGAGGAAGAAGAGGAGGCCCCGGATATTCCGGTAACAGATCAGCCTGGGGAGGCTGAGATGCCGGTTCCGACAGCCTTGCTTGAACCGGAACCGGTGGAGGAAGCTTTTGAAGAAGGTAAAGATAATACTGAAAATACGGATAGTGATGAGCTGATCGAACCGGAAGAAGAACCGGAAGCTGCTTCAAAAGAAGGAGAAAATATAGCTCTGACAGAGATACCGGAGCAGACAGAGGATCCGGGATTTACTGTATTCACGGAAGAAAATGCGGAAATCCTTACAGGAGAAAGTGAAGAGGATCAGGAACTGATCCAGGATATCGAAAACGGAGAGATCATTGCTCTTTCTGCAGCACTTCCCGGGGAGTTCCGGGAAGCTGGCAGTGCGGAAGTAATCTCAGAAGGAGAGGATGCTATCGCAGCTACAGCACTTTCCCCGTCCCAGTATTATCTGGACAGCTGGACCAGGGTTTACTGCGATGAGATCTGGACAGCTGCCAATGATTTTCTTGGTCCCGGAAATAAAACCCGTATGGGATGTACGTATCGTTCTGTACATTATATCGATGATACAGGAGAGGAAAAGGTTTCACCTCTCTATTGCCTGAAAGCAACTCAGGATGGACTGGACAGTATGACGCTGAAGAATGAGGCAGTAAAAGCACTGACTAATTCTGTGATCCAGAAGCTTTTGTACTTTGGTTACGGAGGACCGGGGGATCTGGGGACCGGATACGACCCCTCCTGCAGTCACATAGACTGGTCAAAATGGCAGAACCGTTATGTATTTACGCATATTGCGCTGTCAAAGGTATATTTTAATGACTGTGGATATGCCACAGCAGCAGAAGTAGAACATACAGGAATAAACCGTCTGATCGATAAGATCCAGACATTGACGATCCCTGCAAGAAACAAAGCTGCCGTTTATGTTTCCGAAGACGGTTCCTGGGCAGCAGCATCCGGAAAGACGATCCCGTTAAGTGTATTTCGAAGCAGACCTGCAGGTTTTCCCTTTGTTCCGGACAGTATGAAGGACGGATTTCAGATGAGTACTCTTATGAAAGTGACGGATGGAGCAAAAGCAGGAAACGGGATCACCATAACAAGAGGATCCGCAGAAAAATGGCAGCTGGCCTACTGGACAAGTGCAGCGGATTATAATTCTCACAAAACCAATCCCAAAATGATGTCGGGGACAAGCCTGAGCCTTAAGGATGGAGCATATTTTTTTCTGATCTTTCCGTTAAATGCATCTGCAACAAAGAAGTTTTCCTGCAAAATGCTACTTCAGCCGGTTTCCTATATCCTGGTTGACGGAAGTGCCCAGGCAGGAAAAGATGGAGTACAGGATTTTGGCGCTTACGTATACCAGGGAACAAGAGGAAGCCTTTCCTTTTCAGTAAAGCCATCGGTTTACGGCAATGCAAAGCTGGTCAAGAAGGAACCCAACACGGGAAAACTGATCCAGGGAGCGCAGTACGGACTGTTTGCAGCAGAAGCTCTGACCTCCGGATACCGGACTATGTACAGTAAGGATCAGAAGGTTTCAACCGGAACAACAAACGCCAGTGGAGAGATCCTTTTTTCAAAACTGGTTCCGGGAAAATACTATGTGAAAGAAACGAAAGCCGCTGCAGGCTATAAACTGAACACCGCTATCAAAAATCTTACAGTAACCGGTGGAAAGACAACAACCGTCAACGTAACGGATATCATGGATATCAGCGGAACAGTATCCATCAGAAAGAAAGACGGAAATACCGGTGATCCACTGGCAGGAGCTGAATTCACCCTGTATCAGTGGAGTAAAAAAAGCAAAAGCTATGTAACCTTAAAAAAACTGACTTATGATGGACAGAAACGTACCTATAACTCCGGGAAATTTAATTATACCGAAGACAATCAGGGAAAATTCCGTGTGCGTGAGACAAAAGCTCCTCCCAATTACACCGGAAACTGGCAGAAGAATTTTACGCTGGAAAAGCCGGGAGAAAAGCAGGAATTCCTGTTTGAAGCAGTGAACTACCAGAACGAAAAACGAAGGATAGAGGTTCGTAAGATCGATGCGAAGACCGGTGAGGTCCTGAAGGGTGCGGAATTTACACTTTATGAATACAGTGCAGCCAAAAAAGCTTATAAAGAAAAAGGAACTCTTCTGGATTATGACATCTCCAGTGAACTTTATGTAAGTGGTGAACTTTTGAAGACTTCGGACAATGAGGGAAAATATAAGATCGTGGAAACAAAGACTCCGCCCGGATATACAGGAAACTGGGAAGAAGAGGTGGATATCACAGACAAGGATGCACGCCTTTCCTTTGAAGTTGTCAATGAACATGAAAAGGAATATACAGGGGTGATCCGTCTGAGAAAAACAGATATCTATACCGGGGAAGTTCTGGAAGATGCGGAATTTACCGTGCTTCAGTGGAATAGAGGGAAGCAGACTTACCAGAATGACCTGGGCGGGCAGAGCATCCTGAAGTTTGACATAGAAACCGGATGGTACTCTACGGAAGAGCTGGTGCTTACAGATGCTAATCAGGGAAGGTTCAAAGTAGTGGAAACAAAAAATCCGGAAAACTATACAGGCAAATACGAAAAGGAGGTAATCTTCCAGAAAAAAGAAAATACAGATACGGATACTGTGGATCTGAAAGCAGAGAATACTCCGGTGACACTTCCACTGGGAAGCATCACCATCATAAAAAAGATCAAAGAGGAGGATATTACCTGGGCTCATGGAAATCCAACCTTTTCCTTTGTGGCAGAAGGTACGGATCTATCCGGAAATCCTCACAGATATGAGGATTATGTGACCTTTACCAGAGGAAGCTATGAAACCGATAAAAATGGCTATGCAACATTATCGGTCACTCTCAGGAATATCCCGCTGGGGCAGTATACGGTCTGGGAAAAACCGGTACTACGCTACTATCTGAAAGATGTACGGGCAAATACAGAGAATGTCCGCATCATAAAAGGCGCTGCACCTGCATATGGTACAGATCCCCGGAAGATTGCTTCCGGTACGGCTGCTCTGACAATGCAAAACAAAAATGCATCGCTGACTTTTGTAAATGAGAAATCCAGATATGATCGATATTCCCATAATGACAGCATAAAAAATACCATACCTGTATCATTTTCCTGAAAAAATACAGAGGGGCAGGAGTAATCCTGCCCTTAGCTGCGTATTTTATATAGTAAAAAACAAACTGTAAAAAGAAATAAAAGAACTACATATATACCCAAATATATGGTATACTTTTTACAAATATTGTGAACTCAAGAACTCTCTGGGAGGTCGATGATGAAAACAGACGAAAAAAATCCTGTTTTTGATATTCGGGATACATTGGAAAAATACGCTTGCATTTATCGAAATACTACACTGAAGCTTTTTCAGTACTGTCAGGAGACGGACATATATGAACGTTTGGATGAATACCTGAGACCTGTAAAAAATATTACGGATTTTAAGACCAGTGGACAGAAATACAGCAATGTTTATAAAGACGACTGGAAGTTTCTGACGGATTTTCTGACATCCCGGGAAGGCGGGACGATAGAAGTGCGGTGTATCAATAAAGACGGTAATGCGAGTCTTCTGACAGTACGGGGATTTATAGCACAGGATAAAAATACCGGATATCATTATTTCATAGGAAGCTCCAGAGATATCACCAGGGAGAAGCTGCAGGAAGAATTTCTTGAGGAACGTGCCCAGAAAGATCCTCTGACCGGAGTGTATAACCGCTTTTTCGGAAAAGAACTGATCGATGAATACCTTGCATCCAGAAATCCCTATGCAGGATGCGGGATGATGGTGCTTGATGTAGATTATTTTAAAAATGTAAATGATACTTACGGACATATGTTCGGTGATGAAGTCCTGAAACGTTTTGCGGAGCTGTTTGTGGCTTTGTTCGACATTAATGATGTGATCATGCGTCTGGGTGGCGATGAATTTGTGATCCTTTTGAAGGATATCAGCCATGCAGCGATCATGAAAAAGGCAGGAAAACTGATACGGGAAGTGCAGAAACTTAAATTTCCGGGAACCACGTATCTGGCAACCTGCAGTGTGGGGATCTGCTTTCTTCCGGAAAATGTTTCCGGATATACATATCAGCAGCTCTTTGAAAATGCAGACTGGGCACTTTACCAGGCAAAGAAAAATGGAAAAAACCGCTATGCTTTCTGTGATAATCTGAGACATTTTGAGGATAAGGCCGGAAAAGAGCAGAAATTTTACGAAGGTGTGGATATCGATGCCAGATATCTCCACAATGACATTGTTTCTTCCGCATTTGAAATATTTGAAAAAATGAGCAGCTTTCAGGCAGCGATTGAACTTCTGATGAAAGTGATCGGTCTGAAATTCCGGCTTAACCGGATCACAGTCCTGCATACCAAGGTGGCAGAGCAGAAAATAAACAAGGTTTTTCAATGGGTTTCGGAAGAAGAATACAGGCTTTTGATAGATGAGATACATTTCTCAAAAAGTGATTTTATCACATTGTTTCGCCGCAATGATGAATATGGTACTGTGGTGATTCAGGAGAATGATCTGGCTGAATATTCGGAACAGGGAAGAAAGAATGTGTTACAGTGCGGAGCAAAAACTGTAGTCTGTGCTGCTATGTATTGCGAGGGAAGCTATACAGGGGCCATTGCATATGTGACCTGCCAGGAAAAAAGGCTCTGGTCCAGAGAAGATCGTAAGCTGTTGGGAGAAGTGACCAAGATCATTTCCGCGCATTATGCCAAGAACCAGGCATTTAACAGTGCTTATCGTAGCATTGCTGCAGAATCCGGATGGGATCAGCTTACCGGATTGTCTTCTTTTTCAAGATTTCGCGAAAATGTGGAGAAAATGCTGATCGGAGGTTACGGGCCGGGACATGCAGTGATATATACCGATTTTGGAAAATTTAAACGTATCAATGCAAAATACGGATATCGTGTGGGAGACCAGATCCTGCGGCAGTTTTCCGAGTATGTGATAAGCGTTCTAAAAACAGATATGGATGTATATTTTACTAGGGCGATCTCTGATCATTTTATCCTTTTCACTCCATGTGATATGGATGTTGATCCGGAAACAGCTGTTTTAAAGACCAATCAGGAGTTCTTACGGCAGATGAAAGAGAAATATCCGGATATGGAGCTCTGTGTCCGCACTGGGATCTATCTGATCACCAAAGAATGTGACAATGCATCTGAGGCGATCGATGCAGCGAATTATGCAAGAAAATATGCTGCTGGAAATTGTGAAACAGGTGTTAAGCTGTATGACGAAGAACTGAAAAAGCAAAGCGATGCAGAGTGAAAGATACAGGAATACGGACCGGAATCTATGCTTTTTCAGAATTTCAGGAATAATCTTTCAGGAAAGCTTTTACAATAGAACAGAGATGTTTGCGGCAGGAGTGAGCTTATGAACAGAAGTGTTCCGGAAAGTCTTTTAATCTGTATTTTAGTCTTATGCCTGGCTCTGACACCCGTTGGTGTCAGGGGAGAAACGGAAGATAGTGGAAAAGCACAGCAGCTGATCGAAGCGCCGGGTGCAGTCCTTATGGAAAAAGAAACCGGTACAGTGATCTATTCCAGGGATCCTGACACCCGAAGAAGCCCGGCCAGTATTACAAAGATCATGACATTGATCCTGATCTTTGATGCTATCCGTGAGGGAACCCTGCATCTGGAGGATAGCATTACCACCAGTGCTTATGCCAGATCCATGGGAGGGTCTCAGGTATTTCTGGAAGAAGGAGAAAAGCAGACAGCAGAAACCATGATCAAATGTATTGTGATCGCTTCCGGAAATGATGCCAGCGTAGCTATGGCGGAGCATGTTGCGGGAACAGAACAAGCCTTTGTGGAGAGGATGAACGAGAGGGCGAAGAATCTTGGAATGAAAAATACCCATTTTGTGGATTGCTGCGGGCTGACGGAATCACAGGAGCATTATACAACTCCCTATGACATTGCACTTATGAGCAGGGAGCTCATCAGCAGATATCCAGAAGTTCTTACATATTCATCTGTCTGGATGGAGGATATCACACACGTTACCAGAAAAGGATCCTCGAAATTTACACTGACCAACACAAATAAACTGCTGCGCAGCTATGAGGGGTGTATGGGACTTAAAACAGGCAGCACCAGTATTGCAAAATACTGTTTCAGTGCTGTGGCAGAACGAAATGGGATTACACTGATCGCCTCAGTGATGGCCGCACCAGACCCGAAAACAAGATTCCGGGATGCAGCAGCTCTTTTAAATTACGGCTTTTCTAAATGCACATTGTATCTGGATGATGCTCTGGAGCCACTGAAACCTATGAAGCTCCGCAAAGGAGTCAAAGAGCAGGTTCCGCTTGTATATAGAGGGAAATTCCGATATATCAGCACAGATGGAACGAAACCTGACAATGTTAAGAAAAAGTTGATCCTTCCCAAAGAACAAAGTGCGCCGGTGAAAAAAGGGCAGAAAGCAGGGGCACAGGAATACTATCAGGATGGGAAAAAGATCGGTAGTCTGGATATCCTGTACGGGGAAACAATAAAAAAGGCCGGATACCATGACTGGCTGGAAAGAACCTGTCAGGCATTTCTTTTGTGATGCCTGCAACATATTTTGACAAAAAGGGCAGACTGGATGTATAATACAACGGATTGAAGAAATAACAGAACAGGGAAGGGATTTTGGATGAAAGAGATCAGAACAGAAGATGCAGTGGGACACATTCTGTGCCATGATATCACGCAGATCATAAAAGATGAGAAAAAAGGCGTTCTTTTCAAAAAAGGGCATGTAGTGAAAGAAGAAGATATACCACTGCTGCTTTCTGTAGGAAAAGAACACCTTTTTGTGTGGGAGAAAAACCCGGGGATTCTTCACGAAAATGAAGCTGCAGAGATCCTTTACAAAATCTGTGCTGGAAACTCTTCCAAAGTACATGGAACTGAGATCAAAGAAGGTAAGATCGAGGTGGTATCAAAGATCGATGGTATTCTGAAAATACGTCGTGATGCACTTGGGGCTGTGAATTCTCTGGGAGAAATGATGATCGCTTCCAGACATGGCGATTTTCCGATAAAGAAAGGTGATAAGGTTGCAGGAACCAGGATCATTCCGCTTGTGATCGGGAAAGAGAAAATGGATGCAGCAGAGAAGGCAGCAGGAAATCTTCCGATCTTTGACATTCTCCCTTACCAGCAGAAAAAAGTAGGGATCGTCACAACCGGAAGTGAGATCAAAAAAGGACTGATCCAGGATACCTTCACACCGGTACTCCGGGAAAAGCTTTCCGGGTTTCCGACAGAAGTGACAGGCCAGGTGATGCCGGGAGATGATAAGGAAGAGATCACAAAGGCAATTCTTTCTTTCGCAGATGCAGGAGCAGATCTGATCATCTGTACCGGCGGAATGAGTGTGGATCCCGATGATCGTACTCCGGGCGGGATCCGGGATACCGGAGCAAAGATCGTAACCTATGGAGCACCTGTACTTCCGGGAGCTATGCTGCTTGTGGCATATCTTGAGAGGAACGGAAGATCCATACCGGTACTTGGACTTCCGGGCTGCGTCATGTACGCAAAAAGAACAGTATTTGATCTGATCCTGCCCAGAGTGATGGCAGATGATGAGATCAAGGCAGAGGAGATTGCCGCGCTGGGAGAAGGCGGACTATGTCTGAACTGTCCGGTTTGTACTTTCCCGAACTGCGGATTTGGAAAATAATATGAAAAAATTCAGAATCAAACAATATGAGATCCATACGGACAAGATCCATGCTCCACAGGGCGTGCGGATGATCCTTCTTGCAGATCTTCACGGAATATCCTACGGAAAAGACAATATCCGGCTGACAGAGACGATCCGAAAGCTTGCCCCGGACGTGATCCTTTCTGCCGGCGACATGGCTGTACGCACAGAAACGAATACTCTGGTAACTGCATGTAAGCTGCTGACAGAGCTTGCCGGAGATTTTCCCGTGTATTATGCACTTGGCAATCATGAATATAAAATGTTCCTTTCCGAAGAATACCGGCCATATTATGCAAAATACGAAAGAGCACTGAAAAAAGCCGGTGTGCATATTTTAAGGAACGGACGTGAAGATATGGTCCTGCAGGGAGAACACTTCTGTTTCTGGGGATTGGAGCTTCCCATCGAATATTATCACAAACCAAGATCACCGAAGCTAAAAAAAGAAGTGATGGAAGAAATGATCGGAAAACCTGAAGATAAAGGGATGCAGATCCTGCTGGCACATAATCCGAAATACGGAAAAACCTATTTTGAATGGGGCGCGGATCTGATCCTGTCCGGACATTATCACGGAGGCGTTGTCCGTCTCAGCGAACATTACGGCCTTTCATCTCCTCAATATCTGTTTCTCCCGCCGTTTTGCTGCGGAGACTTTCACAAAGGGGATCAGCATATGATCGTCAGTGCTGGACTTGGCGAACATACCATCCCCCTTCGGATCCATAATCCAAGGGAACTGCTGGTGATCGATATAAAACCTTCCGAAAAAATGAAATGAGGAAACCCTATGGCATTATCTGTTAAGCTGAATGTATTTGAAGGCCCTCTGGATCTTCTGCTTCACCTGATCGACAAAAACAAGATCGATATCTATGATATTCCCATTGTGGAGATCACAGATCAGTATATGGAATATCTGCATTCCATGGAAAAAGAGGATCTGGGAATCATGAGCGAATTTCTTGTCATGGCAGCCACTCTTCTGGATATCAAATGTAAAATGCTTCTTCCGAAAGAAGTGAATGAGGAAGGAGAAGAGGAGGACCCCAGAGCAGAGCTTGTGCAGAAGCTGCTGGAATATAAAATGTACAAATATATGTCCTATGAATTACGGGACAGGCTTGGAGATGCGGCAGGGGTTTATTACCGAAAACAGGATCTTCCGGAAGAAGTGCTGCAGTATACTCCACCGTCTGATCCCCAGGAACTTCTCCGGGGTCTGACACTGGAGCGGATGAGTGCGATCTATCAGGCTTTGATCCGCAGACAGGAAAATAAGATCGACCCAATCCGAAGTAAATTCGGAAGGATCGAAAAAGAGGAAATATCACTTTCCGATAAATTGCTGGAAATGAAGGAATATGCAAAAGCTCACCGAAAATTCAGCTTTCGCAGGCTGATGGAAAACCAGCATTCCAAAATACAGCTGATCGTGACCTTTCTGGCGATTCTGGAACTGATGAAGATGGGACATGTTCATGCAGAACAGGAAGAGCTTTTTGATGATATTCATGTGGAAGTTATCACGGATCCGGACACATGGAAGAATCTGACAGAGTTCGCAGATGAATAATATAGTAGGAATGAGGATAATAAGTGGAAATCAAACGAATTGAAGGAGAAATCGAAGCCATCCTGTTTGCAATGGGAGAAGCTGTGGAATTACCCCGTATTGCCAGAGCGATCCGTCAGGATCCGACAACAACGGAAAATATCATCCGAAATATGATGATCCGTTATCAGGAAGAAGAGCGGGGGATCCAGATCATAGAGCTCGAAAACTCCTTTCAGCTTTGTACAAAAAAAGAATACTATGATTCTCTTATCCGGATCGCAGCGCAGCCAAAGAAACCCACGCTGACAGACGTTATGCTTGAAACCCTTTCGATCATTGCCTACAAACAGCCTGTTACAAAAGCAGAGATTGAAAAGATCCGAGGGGTAAAATGTGATCATGCCATCAATAAGCTGATGGATTATGATCTGGTGAGAGAACTTGGACGTCTGGATGCTCCGGGTCGCCCGATCCTCCTGGGAACCACCGAAGAATTTCTGCGCTGCTTTGGTGTCCATGGGCTGGAAGACCTTCCGGAAATGGATCCGGTCCAGCTGGAGGATTTCAAGGCGGAAGCAGAGGAAGAGATCCAGCTGAAGCTGGACGTATAACAAATAACACGGACAGATGCCGGTTTACCGGGACCTGCCGGACAGATCAGAAAACAGAAGAGGAGTGACGAAAATGCCCACAACATACGCACATGATCTTTTTGGAAAAAGGGTTTACCGGAAACTTTCCGCAAAATTACAGCATCTGATCCGAAGCAACGGAAATCTGTACCGGATCGGACAGCATGGTCCGGATATCCTGTTTTATTATTTTATATCCAAAAATCCGGTGACACAGTACGGAGTGCAGATGCATGGACGGAAAGCAAGAGAATTCTTTGAAAAGGGCATGGCGAAGGTCCGGGAGGAAAAAAATCCTGCACTGATGGCTTACCTGTTGGGGTTCGGATGTCATTATATCCTGGATTCTACCTGTCATCCTTACGTCAATCAGGTAGCTGCCGAGGGGAAAATCTCACATACGCTCTTTGAGAAGGAATTTGACCGTATGCTGATGTATGAAACCGGCAAAGATCCATTGCGTTTTTATCCGTCGCATGGGATCCGTGCCAGTTTTCTCAGTGCATGGACGATACACCAGGTACTGCCGGCGATCCGTACCTGGAACATTTATCTGTCATTGAAAATGATGAAGATATTCACCTGTATTTTGGTATGTGATGATGGAGGAAGGAAGAGACGCCTTTCGGAACATGCCCTTTCCCCCGCAGGAAAAAAGATATCTGCGTTTATTACCGAATTTTTTATGAGCCCGGAGCCGGAGATCGACTGTAGGGAGGAGCTTCTTAAGCTGGACAGTCTGATGGAAGAGGCACTTGCCAAGGCGCCGGATATGCTGGAAGAGCTTGCTGCACTTGCAGTCAGGCCAGGACATCTTTCTGACAGATGGGATCTGACCTTTAACGGATGATCGATCCCGGCAGACAATAGATACAAGTGATATCTGAATGCTATCCCCGCATAAAATTAAATATAACAGTTACTGTAAACAGTTATATGAACCGTGTACGGGGTGATGCATTATGAGCAAACGGCGTATGGCCGCTGTCGTGCTGGTGACAGCGGTCCTTATTATTTGTCAGATCTTTCCGGTAAAGGCGGCAGATGACGAAAATCTATATGTATATGCACTTTCTGCAGTTCTCATGGATGGGGAGACCGGCCGTGTGCTGTACGGAAAAGAAGCATACAAGGGACGGCCGAATGCCAGCACCACAAAGGTAATGACCTGTATTCTTGCTCTGGAGCTGGCAAAGGGAGATGATTACGTACAGGTTTCCGGGAATGCGGCATCTCAGCCACAGACACGTCTTGGCATGCGGGAGGGCCAGCAGTTTTATCTGGAGGATCTTCTCTATTCACTGATGCTGAAAAGCCATAATGATTCCGCAGTGGCCATCGCGGAACATATCGGCGGCTCCGTAGAAGGTTTTGCAGAGAAGATGAATGAAAAAGCAAAAGAGCTGGGATGTAAGGACACACATTTTGTTACACCCAATGGTCTGGATGGAGAAGATGAAGGCGGTATCCATCATACAACAGCCCGGGATCTTGCCTTGATCATGGCGTATGCAATAAAAAATGCAACATTTGTCCATATTACCCAGACTAGAGATTATACTTTCACGGATATCTCAGGAAAAAAGCATTATTCGGTACATAATACCAATGCTTTCCTGGATATGGAAACAGGAGTGATCTCCGGAAAAACAGGATTTACAGGAAATGCCGGATATTGTTATGTCTGCGCAGTCCGACAGGACGAGCGATTATTTATCGTGGCTCTTCTGGGATGCGGATGGCCCAGAAATAAAAATTATAAATGGAGCGATACTAAGAAGCTTCTTTCCTATGGCAGGGAAAATTATCAGTATGTGATGCTGCCGGAGCTTCCGCAGCTGCCTGAGATCCCGGTAATAGAAGCAGCACCGGGAAAAGAAGATCCATATCCGCAAAAGTCCTATCGTTCCGGATATCCTCCCAAACAGGTTATGCTGAAAATACACGCAGTACTTTCTGAAAAAGATCGTGAGAAAAGATATCTTCTGAAAAAAACAGAAACGATCACATGGGAAACGGAGCTTCCGGATAAGCTCCCGGCACCAATACAGAAAAACCAGAAGATCGGTACACTCCATGCAAAGCTCAACGGAAAAGAACTCCTTTCCTGCCTTGTAACCGCCGATGACAAAATCGACAGAATTACCTATAAATGGTATGTGGATAAAGTATTTAAGGATTATTTCCATTAATTTAGCGACCCCTGGCATATGTCAGGGGTTAATTTTTTAACGTTCGTGACGAAAAGTATTGAATTTTCTGCAAAAAAAAGGTACAATTATACTCGGCTGAATTTTTGGTTATATTAATAAAAAAATGGAGGGCATAGTATAATGAGTAATGCGACACAAAGCGTAGCGGCTGCAAGGATCGATTCCCTGCTTGACGCCAACAGTTTTGTTGAGATCGGACAGGCTGTCACAGCCAGAGCTACGGATTTCAACATGACTGAAAAAAAAGCACCTTCAGACGGTGTGATCACCGGATATGGTGTGATTGACGGCAGTCTGGTGTATGTATACAGCCAGGATGCATCTGTACTGAACGGAACAGTTGGTGAGATGCATGCCAAAAAGATCGCCAAAATTTATGATCTCGCTCTGAAAGTTGGAGCACCGGTTATCGGTCTTGTAGACTGTGCGGGACTTCGTCTTCAGGAGGCTACCGATGCACTTGAGGCATTTGGTGAGATCTATCTGAAACAGACACTGGCATCCGGTGTTATTCCACAGATCACTGCTGTTTTCGGAACATGCGGCGGTGGAATGGCAGTTGTACCGGCTCTTACAGACTTTACATTTGTAGAGGAGAAGAAGGGCAGACTGTTTGTAAACACTCCAAATGCACTGGAAGGAAACAGAGTGGAAAAATGCGATTCAGCTTCCGCACAGTTCCAGAGCGAGGAGACAGGACTTGTTGACGGCATCGGAACAGAAGAGGAGATCCTTGGACAGATCCGTACACTGGTCAGCATGCTTCCGGAGAACAATGAAGACAATGACAGCTTCAAGGAATGCACAGATGACCTGAACAGAGTATGTGATGATATTGCAGGCTGCACAGGCGACACAGCTATTGCGCTTTCAAGAATCGCTGATAATGGTGAGTTTTTTGAAACAAAGGCAGCTTACGGCCAGGATGTCGTAACAGGCTTCCTTCGTCTGAACGGAGCTACCGTTGGCGCTGTTGCAAACAGAAGCGAATCTTACGATGCTGATGGCAATAAGACAGAGATTTCCGACGGAACTCTTTCTGCAAGAGGTGCAAGAAAAGCAGCAGACTTCGTAAAATTCTGTGATGCTTTTGAGATTCCGGTACTTACTCTTACTAATGTAACAGGATTTAAAGCTACACTCTGCAATGAGAAGATGATGGCTAAATCTGTAGGTGAGATGGTACATGCTTATGCATCTGCAACTGTACCGAAGGTAAATGTTGTAATTGGTAAAGCATACGGAACTGCATACGTTGCCATGAACAGCAAATCTGTCGGAGCAGATATGGTTTATGCATGGGATACAGCTGAGATCGGTATGATGGATGCTTCCCTTGCAGCAAAGATCATGTATGAGGGAGCTGACGCTTCTACACTGAATGAGAAGGCAGCTGAGTACAAAGAACTCCAGAACGGTATCGCATCTGCAGCAGCAAGAGGATATGTGGATACTGTGATCAAAGCAGAAGATACAAGAAAATATGTAATCGGTGCTTTTGAGATGCTGTTCACAAAAAGGGAAGACCGTCCATCCAAAAAGCATGGAACAGTCTAAGTGAGGTGAGCGTATGAGACAGTTTTATAAAAAGATCTCTTCTGTCTGCATGGCACTTCTTTGCATAGCTGCACTTCTGATCGGATGCACAGCTACTGCATGGGCTGCTGATAAGATTGATGATTCTGTAAAGAGTCAGCTTGTCACAACAACCAAGGGCCTGACGGATGCGATCATCGCAATGTCCGAGGATGATATCCAGGGATATCTGGAATCAGAGGATGCTTTCACACAGAGCGCAGCAAGTGCATGGGATGGCTCCAGAGAAGAGCTTGGTGAGAAAAAAGGTGATATCAATGAGAAAGATATCACAGTAGAGTATTCCGATGATCAGTATACTGTTGTTGTTCCGGTATCCTTCGAGAAAAACAAAGCGAATTTCACTTATGTATTTGATAAATCAGGAACCCCGACTTCTCTTACAGTTGATGTGAATTATACACTGGCACAGAACATGGAGAAGGCAGCGATGAATACAGTGATGGGTCTCGGAACTGTATTTGTGATCCTGATATTCCTGATCTTCGTGATCTCTCTTTTCAAATATATTCCCGGACTTGTGGAAGGAAAGAAAAAAGAGAGCACACCGGCTCCGGCAGCCGCAGCACCGGCTCCGGTTGCAGCACCAGTTGCTGAGCCTGCTGTTGAGGATGTGACAGATGATGGTGAGCTTATTGCCGTGATCGCCGCAGCGATCGCTGCTTCTGAAGGCAAAACAAGCACAGACGGATTCGTGGTACGTTCCATTCGCAAAGTCAACCGCAGAAAAAGATAATCATTATTTAGGAGGATTTTAAAATGAAGAGTTATACAATTACTGTTAACGGAACAGCATATGAAGTTACTGTAGAAGAGAACGGAAACGCAGCAGCTCCAGTTGCAGCAGCACCAAAAGCAGCAGCTCCGGCTCCTAAGGCAGCTCCGGCAGCAGCTCCTAAGGCAGCAGCTCCGGCAGCAGGCGCAGGTTCTGTTAAAGTTTCCGCAGCCGTTCCTGGAAAAGTTGTAAAAATCGTTGCATCTGTTGGACAGAGCGTAAAAGCTGGTGACAGCGTAGTGATCGTTGAGTCCATGAAGATGGAGATCCCGGTTGTTGCTCCTCAGGACGGAACAATCGCCAGCATCGATGTTGCAGAGGGTGCTGCCGTTGAAAATGGAGATACTCTTGCAACAATGAACTAAACAGGAGGTAGACAAATGTCTTATGTAACAAATACCCTGTCAAACCTGATCCATCAGACAGCATTTTTCAACCTTACCTGGGGAAACTACCTGATGATCGCAGTGGCATGTGTGTTCTTATATCTTGCCATTAAACATGGTTTTGAGCCGCTGCTGTTGGTTCCGATCGCTTTTGGTATGCTTCTGGTAAATATTTATCCGGACATTATGCTGAGCATTGAGGATTCATCCAATGGCGTTGGCGGACTTCTTCATTATTTTTACTTAATGGATGAGTGGAGTATTCTTCCTTCACTGATCTTCCTGGGTGTCGGTGCGATGACAGACTTCGGTCCGCTGATTGCAAACCCGATCAGCTTCCTGATGGGAGCAGCTGCACAGCTTGGTATTTACCTTGCATACTTCCTTGCAATTTTCCTTGGATTTAATGGTAAAGCAGCAGCAGCGATCTCTATCATCGGTGGTGCTGACGGCCCGACTTCCATTTTCCTTGCAGGTAAGCTTGGACAGTCTTCTCTTATGGGACCGATCGCAGTAGCAGCATATTCCTATATGTCTCTGGTACCGATCATCCAGCCTCCGATCATGAAGGCTTTCACAACAGAGGAAGAGCGTAAGATCAAAATGGCGCAGCTCCGTCCTGTTACAAAACTTGAGAAGATCCTTTTCCCGATCGTTATCACAATCGTTGTTTGCCTGATCCTTCCGACAACAGCTCCCCTTGTTGGTATGCTGATGCTCGGAAACCTGTTCCGTGAGTCCGGAGTTGTTAAACAGCTTTCTGAAACAGCTTCCAACGCTCTTATGTACATCGTAGTAATCCTTCTCGGAACATCTGTAGGTGCTTCCACAAGTGCTGAGGCCTTCCTGAACGTAGATACACTGAAGATCGTAGTTCTTGGTCTTGTTGCCTTTGCCTGCGGTACTTTTGGTGGTGTTATGCTTGGTAAGCTTCTCTGCAAGGTTACTCACGGAAAGATCAATCCTCTGATCGGATCAGCCGGTGTTTCTGCCGTTCCTATGGCAGCCCGTGTATCCCAGAAGGTTGGTGCTGAGGCAGATCCTACAAACTTCCTGCTGATGCATGCGATGGGACCGAACGTTGCTGGTGTTATCGGTACAGCGGTTGCTGCCGGTACATTCATGGCGATCTTTGGTGTCTAACCCATTGTCTTATAAAAATTTGTAAGGAGAATAATTATGGCAGAAATAGAGAAAAAACCTGTGAAAGTTGTGGAAACGATCCTGCGTGACGCTCATCAGTCCCTGATCGCTACACGTATGAGCACAGAGCAGATGCTTCCGATCATTGAGAAGCTTGACAAAGTCGGCTACTATGCAGTAGAGTGCTGGGGCGGTGCTACTTTCGATGCTTCCTTACGTTTCCTGAAAGAGGATCCGTGGGAAAGACTTCGTAAACTTCGTGACGGTTTCAAAAACACAAAGCTTCAGATGCTGTTCCGTGGACAGAACATTCTTGGATATCGTCCATATGCAGATGATGTAGTAGAGTATTTTGTACAGAAATCCGCAGCTAACGGTATCGATATCATCCGTATCTTTGACTGTATGAATGACCTTCGTAACCTTCAGACAGCTGTAAAAGCAGCAAACAAGGAGAAAGCACATGCACAGGTTGCAATGGCTTACACACTTGGTGATGCTTACACACTTGATTACTGGACAGATCTTGCAAAACGTATCGAAGATATGGGTGCAGATTCCATCTGTATCAAAGATATGGCAGGACTTCTTGTTCCGTACAAAGCTACAGAGCTTGTTCAGGCTCTCAAAGAGACTGTTAAGATCCCGATCGATCTTCATTCTCACTATACATCCGGTGTTGCTTCCATGACATATATGAAGGCAGTAGAGGCAGGTGTTGACATCATCGACACAGCAATGTCTCCGTTTGCTCTTGGAACATCCCAGCCTGCAACAGAGGTTATGGTTGAGACCTTCAAGGGAACACCATATGATACAGGATTTGATCAGCAGCTTCTCGCTGAGATCGCTGACTACTTCCGCCCGATGCGTGATGAGGCTCTTGATACAGGTCTTCTCAATCCGAAGAACCTTGGTGTAAACATCAAGACTCTTCTGTATCAGGTACCAGGTGGAATGCTTTCCAACCTGACATCACAGCTGAAAGAGCAGCATGCCGAGGATAAATTCTACGAAGTACTTGAGGAAGTTCCGCGTGTACGTAAAGACCTTGGTGAGCCACCGCTTGTTACACCGTCCTCTCAGATCGTTGGTACACAGGCTGTATTTAACGTGATCATGGGCGAGCGTTACAAGGTTGTCACAAAAGAGACAAAAGACGTGTTAAGTGGTAAGTATGGCGCAACAGCCAGACCGTTCAATCCGGAAGTACAGAAAAAATGTATCGGAGATATTGAACCGATCACATGCCGTCCGGCAGATCTTCTGGAGGATGAGCTTGATAAGCTTGAGAGCGAGATGGCACAGTACAAGGAGCAGGATGAGGATGTTCTCACATATGCACTGTTCCCGCAGGTTGCCATGGACTTCTTTAAATATCGCCAGGCTCAGAAGACAAAAGTTGATGAGACTGTAGCAGATACCAAGAACGGCGCATACCCGGTATAAAGCACACATAGAAATGCAGATGCATTTCAAAACAGGAAAAGGAGCTTGCTGTATGCAGGCTCCTTTGTGCATAAAAAAGATAAAAAAGGCAGGATAACAGGTAATGTCCAAAGTTGCGATCATAGGCGGCGGTGCCGCCGGAATGCTCTGCGGTGTATATGCTGCGCGCAGAGGACACCAGGTTCACATACTGGAAAAAAATGAGAAACTAGGAAAAAAGCTTTTCATCACCGGAAAGGGACGATGCAACGTCACCAATGATTCCGATACCGAAGAACTTTTTCCGGCAGTGATGTCAAACCGCAAATTTCTTTACAGTGCTTTCTACACCTATGGAAGCAGAGATGTGATGGGATTTTTTGAGGAAGCAGGAGTGCCGCTGAAAACAGAGCGTGGAAACCGGGTTTTTCCGGTATCAGATCATTCATCAGATATTATCCGTGCGCTTGAGCGGGAACTGAAAAAAGCCGGAGCGCAGATCCATCTTCATACAGAGGTAAAGGAAGTTTGTACACAGGATGAAAAAGTTACCGGTGTATTACTTTCGGACGGTACCTTTTTTGAAGCGGATACTGTGGTAGTTGCCACAGGAGGGCTTTCCTACCCGTCCACAGGTTCCACAGGAGACGGATATCGTTTTGCTGCTGAGACGGGACATAAAGTTGTTTCCCAGTCACCATCACTGGTACCACTGGTGGCAAAAGAAGATTATGTCTCCAAACTTCAGGGCCTTTCCCTTCGGAATGTGGAGCTTACAGTAAAATCCGGCAAAAAAGTTCTCTATAAAGATTTCGGCGAGATGATGTTTACTCATTTCGGAGTGACAGGACCGTTGATCCTTTCCGCCAGTGCCCAGATCGGCAAAAAGCTGGAAAAGGAGCCTTTGGAGGCTTTCCTGGATCTGAAGCCGGCGCTTGATGCAGAACAGCTTGACGCCCGGATCCTGCGTGAATTTGATGCAAATCATAACAAGCAGTTTAAAAATGTGATCGGTGTTCTTTTTCCGTCTTCTCTGACTCCGATCATGATCGAAATTGGCGGTATCCCCGGGGAAAAACCGGTACATGAGATCTCCAGGGAAGAGCGTCAGGCTTTTGGCCGTCTGATCAAGGCTTTTCCGTTTACAATCACGGGAATGGGAGAGTTTAAGGAAGCGATCATCACAAGAGGCGGTGTGTCAGTAAAAGAGATACAGCCATCCACAATGGAATCCAAAAAAATAAAAAATCTGTATTTTACAGGTGAAGTACTGGATCTGGATGCAGTGACCGGTGGCTATAATCTTCAGATCGCATGGTCTACAGCGTATGCGGCAGCTCAGGCGATAGAATAACAGAAAAGAGGAAGGAGCAACGATTATGGGTATTAATATTGCAATTGACGGACCGGCAGGTGCAGGAAAAAGCACAATTGCAAAAAAAGTGGCAAAGGAGCTGTCCTTTATTTATGTAGATACAGGGGCAATGTATCGTGCCATGGCACTTTATCTTCTGGAAAAAGGGATCAGCGGTGACAAAAAAATCTCTGAAGCCTGTCACGATGCGGATATCTCTATCCGTTATGAGAACGGTGAGCAGCAGGTGATCCTTAACGGAAAGAATGTAACTGCGTTCCTCCGTAAGGAAGAGGTAGGAAATATGGCATCTGTAAGCTCTGCAAATCCGGAGGTGCGTGCACATCTTCTGAAGCTGCAGCGCAATCTTGCAGCCGAGAATAATGTAGTTATGGACGGAAGAGATATCGGAACCACCATTCTTCCCAATGCGGAAGTGAAGATCTTTCTGACTGCAAGTGCAAAGACCCGTGCTAGCAGACGATACCTGGAGCTTACAGAGAAGGGTGAAGCCTGCGATATGGATGAGATCCTGAAAGATATCGTTGACAGAGATGAGAGAGATATGAACCGCGCGGTTTCTCCGCTTAAAAAAGCAGAGGATGCTGTTCTTGTTGATTCATCTGAGATGGGAATTGACGAAGTGGTTGAGAGTATCCTTTCCGTATACAGAAAAAGGGTGAATGGATGAATGTAAAAGTTGCAGAAACTGCTGGCTTCTGTTTCGGCGTACAAAGAGCAGTTGACCGTGTTTATGAGCTGATCGGTTCCGATGCAGCACCGATTTATACACTAGGCCCGATCATCCATAATGAGGAGGCTGTCTCAGATCTCGAAAAAAAAGGTGTGGCTGTGATCTGTGAGAAGGATCTTGGCAGCCTGAAGGGCGGCACTGTTGTGATCCGTTCCCATGGAGTAGGCCGCAGGGTTTATAACACGATCAAAAAATATGGTCTCGGATATGTAGATGTTACCTGTCCTTTTGTGCTGAAGATCCACAAGATCGTTGAGAGAGAAAGTTCTAGAGGTGCCCATATTGTGATCATCGGTGATCCGGACCATCCGGAAGTCCAGGGGATCTGCGGATGGTGTCAGGGACCATATACAGTGATCAGAAATGCTGAGGATGCTGAAAAATTCAATATTTCTCCGGAAAAAGAAGTATGTGTAGTGTCCCAGACGACATTTAATTACAACAAATTTCAAGAATTAGTTGAAATTCTCCGCAAAAAGAGTTATGATAATAATGTTTTAAATATTTTAAATATTTTAAACACTATTTGTAATGCTACCGAAGAACGGCAGAAAGAAGCTAAAGCGATAGCCGGAGAGGTAGACACTATGCTGGTCGTAGGTGGCCGACATAGCTCCAATACTCAAAAGCTGTTTGAAATATGTAAAAAGGAATGTGGAAATACTTACTATATACAAACACCTGTAGACTTGGATTCTGAAATGTTCCAATGCAGTAGTTGTGTAGGTATTACAGCAGGGGCTTCCACCCCAAAGAAAATTATTGAGGAGGTTCAAGAACATGTCAGAGTTAAGTTTTGAACAGATGCTGGAAGATTCCGTAAAAACAATCAGAAATGGAGAGATCGTACAGGGTACCGTCATCGATGTTAAAGATGATGAGATCATCCTGAATATCGGCTATAAAGCAGACGGTATCATCACAAAGAACGAGTACACAAACGATTCAAGCGTTGTGCTTACAGACGTTGTTAAACCTGGCGATACCATGGAAGCAAAGGTTCTCAAAGTAAACGACGGAGAGGGACAGGTTACACTTACCTACAAACGTCTTGCAGCAGAGAAAGGCAACAAACGTCTTGAGGAGGCATTCGAGAACCAGGAGGTTCTGAAGGCTCCTGTAACACAGGTACTTGACGGTGGTCTTTGTGTCAATGTTGAGGAAGCAAGAGTATTCATTCCTGCAAGCCTTGTATCTGACACATATGAGAAAGATCTTTCCAAATATGCAGATCAGGAGATCGAGTTCGTTATCACAGAGTTCAACCCAAGAAGACGCCGTATCATCGGTAACCGCAAACAGCTTCTTCTTGCTGAGAAAGCTGAGAAACAGAAAGAGCTTCTTGCTAAGATCAACGTAGGCGATAAAGTTGAGGGCGTTGTTAAGAATGTTACAGATTTCGGTGCATTCATCGACCTCGGCGGAGCAGACGGACTTCTTCACATCTCTGAGATGTCCTGGGGCAGAGTAGAGAACCCGAAGAAGGTATTCAACGTAGGTGATAAAGTTACAGTTCTTATCAAAGATATCAACGGAGACAAGATCGCACTTTCCCTTAAATTCCCGGAGGAGAACCCATGGCTTACAGCTGCTGAGGACTTCGCAGTAGGAAATGTAGTAAAGGGCAAAGTTGCACGTATGACAGATTTCGGTGCATTTGTTGAGCTTGCACCTGGAGTAGATGCTCTTCTTCATGTATCTCAGATCTCCAGAGAGCACGTTGCGAAACCATCTGATGTACTTTCCATCGGTCAGGAGATCGAGGCTAAGGTTGTTGATTTCAATGGCGAAGACAGAAAGATCAGCCTCAGCATGAAAGCACTCGAGGATAATTCTGCAGAGCAGACAGAGGAGTAATTTCTCAGAAGCTGTACAGCAGTTGAATATTTTGAATTTCAGAGGCCGTCACATTTATTGTGACGGCTTTTTTTTGATTGGAATTGCGTAACAGAGATATTATTTAAGAACAGAAAGATAATATGGCAGGCAGTGTTTCAGATAGGTTTTCTGTTTTAAAGGATCATGCAGAAAAGCTTCTGTTACAGGGAACCAGGTGTAACAGGTTTCCCTTTTGGCAGGTCTTCGGAGCTTTTTATCCATGCAGGCACTTAAGGTTTTGGGTATTGCAGTGTCTTCGGAAGGGATGTAATCGTAATCCTTATAATTGGAGTAGTATTGCTTTAAACGTCCATTTTGAGACTTTACAAGAAGACGGACACGGTTATTCTGTCCGATTATGTAGAATTCTTCACTATGATTTGAAAATTTAACAGGCAGATCGTAATTAGTTTTAATGGTAAAGGCCAATTGATCGTTTTGAATTTCACAATTTAGTGCTTCGTAATCTTCATTGAAAAGAGCAAGATAGGATAGCATGGAGAAAATTTTTCCAAGTCCCAGAAGATCTTCCTGATTGTGTCCCATAACGATCTCTGCCGCTTCCGGTTTCTTTCCGGAAGCGAATTGTTTGTAAAGACGGATGCAGGCACCTCCATCACAGTAGTTCCGTTCAGTGATACCGAGAAATGATTCCATAGAAGGCTGATTCATCCGTGAAAGCTTTAGAAGTCCCTTGAGCGGCTTTAGTTCCCGGTAAAGGTCCAGAGAAGGTAGCTCCGCAAAAGGGGAAGAGAGTCCGTGGACCTGATATCGTGCATCCAGATAAGGCTGGTCAAAGCTGTCACCGTTATATTGGATCGTACATGAAAAATTCTGAAGGAATTCAGAAAATGTTTTCAGAAGTTCAGGTTCTTCCTCTTCGTTTTCAATCATCCACTGGTACATCTGCCAGTTGTTTTCTTCGTAGGCTACAGCACCGATCAGATACAGAAAAGTGGAATTTCGTGATAGTCCTGTAGTTTCAATATCATAGAAAAGCGGTACAAAACGCTCTGAAAATCCATGATTTTTAGTCAATTTTTTAACAGTCTTAAAGTCTGGAAACCCTTGTAAAATCGGCATTTTTTTAACGATCATGTTAATTTTCTCCTTTATGGATTGTATCTGATTATACACAAAAAAATTGCTTTTCAATAGTGCAATTTAATGTGAAATGAGTTATAGTTATTAGTAGAGTTGATGATAAAAAACAGGAAATGGTACTGGATTTATGTAGGGATTGACAGTGAAAAAATGACTATTATCGCTTCATAAATTAGTTATTCATTTACAGCTTTTTATGAGCTGGTGAATATCTTCTACTGAAGTATATCACAGGATCGTGTCTGGATTCAATCTTTCATACATATCCTGCTCAAAGCAGAAGCTACTTTGTTACTGTTCGCTGGTAATGTTTCGCGAAATGATTTATGGGAGCGAAATAGATCTTGTTTGTCTTGGATGAAATAAGAAAAGGAAAATCAGAAACACAGAATCAACTTTAAAAAAGAGTATATGCGCAACGCAGAAATACCATGTACATGTACTTGCAAAAATAAAGGAGGAGATGAGATCTATGGCATTTTTAACCTTCAGGGGTGGTATCCATCCTTATGACGGCAAAGATTTGTCAAAAAACTGTCCTGTCGAGAAGTATCTGCCGAAGGGAGATCTGGCAATTCTTGTTTCTCAGCACATCGGAGCTCCGGCCAAGCCGATCGTAAAAAAAGGTGATCATGTGCTTGCAGGACAGAAAATCGCAGAAGCAGGAGGATTTGTTTCCGCACCGATACACTCGTCTGTATCAGGAACCGTAAAGGGAATCGAGAAACGTCTGACCGCAGTAGGCGCCATGGGTGATGCGATCATCATTGAGAATGACGGTCTGTACGAATCTGTGGAATATGCACCTGCAAAGCTTTCGGATCTTTCCAAGGAGGATATCCTGAAAAGGATTCAGGAAGGCGGAGTTGTTGGTCAGGGTGGTGCAGGTTTCCCGACACATGTAAAGCTTTCACCAAAGGAACCCGACAAGATCGATCATATCCTGGTCAACGGTGCGGAATGTGAGCCTTATATCACCAGTGACTACCGAAGGATGATGGAAGAACCGGAAAGCATTGTTGGTGGTCTGGAAGTAATCCTGAAAGCTTTCCCGAAGGCAGTGGGATGTATCTGTATCGAGGACAACAAACCGGATTGTATTGCCAGGATGAAAGAAGCCATCAAAGGCAAAGAGCGTATGGAAGTAAAAGAGCTTAAGACCAAATACCCTCAGGGTGGTGAGCGTACACTGATCTATGCGGTAACAGGCAGAGAGATCAATTCCACCATGCTTCCGGCAGACGTAGGATGCGTGGTTGATAACGTAGAGACCGTCACTTCTGTTTATAAGGCAGTGATCCTTGGACAGCCGGTTATCAGCCGTAATGTAACGGTTACCGGAGATGGTATCCGTACACCGAAGAACTTTTCCGTTCTTACAGGAACAGATCTGTCTGAACTGGTAGATGCTGCAGGCGGACTGAAGGAAAAGATTGCAAAAGCAATCTCCGGCGGACCGATGATGGGATTTGCGCTGTATGATCTTCATATTCCATGTACGAAGACAACTTCTTCCCTGCTTTTCCTGGAGCGTGACGCAGTTTCCGAGGCGAAGCAGATCCAGACTGCATGTATCAATTGCGGACGTTGTGTAAGCGTCTGTCCGGGCCATGTGGTTCCGGCCCGTCTTGCAACTCTTGCAGAACACGGTGATATGGCAGGCTTCGAAAAAATGGATGGTATGGAATGCTGCGAGTGCGGCTGCTGCAGTTACATCTGTCCGGCCAAACGACCTCTGACTCAGAGTATTAAATCTATGAGAAAAATGGTTCTTGCAGAGCGCAAGAAAAAGAAATAGGGGGAGGAATAACAATGGAACAAATGTATAACGTATCATCTAATCCCCATATCAGGGATAAAATGACCACCAGCCGTATTATGCAGCTGGTAGTAATCGCACTTCTGCCGACAACACTTTTCGGTATCTGGAACTTTGGAGTGCATGCACTCCTTGTAGTGCTGGCGACGGTTGCATCCAGTGTGTTTTTTGAATGGCTGTATGACCGACTGATGCATAAAAAGAATACAACTACTGATTTCAGTGCAGTTGTAACAGGACTTCTGCTTGCACTGAACATGCCGCCCCAGATCCCGATCTGGATGCCGATCCTTGGCAGTGCTTTTGCGATCATTGTTGTAAAACAGCTGTTCGGTGGACTTGGACAGAACTTTATGAACCCGGCTCTTGCAGGAAGATGTTTCCTTATGATCTCTTTTGCCGGAAAAATGACCAACTTTGCAGTTTCCAAAAGCTCCCATGCTGTTGTAGATGCGGTTACACAGGCAACACCTCTGGCAGCGCTTAAAAGCCAGGGATTCATTGAGGGGACTTCTATTCCTGTAAAGAATCTCTTCCTTGGTAATATCCAGGGTACCATCGGTGAGACTTCTGCCCTGGCGATCCTCATCGGTGCAGTGATCCTTCTCGCATTTAAGATCATCGATCTGAAGGTACCTCTTACATATATTGGAAGTTTTGCAGTATTTGTCATTTTCTATATGTTGGGAACAGGCAAAGGCTTTGATGTAAACTATCTTTTCAGTCATATCTTTGGAGGCGGTCTGATGCTTGGTGCCTGGTTTATGGCAACCGATTATGTGACGACTCCGATCACTCCGAAAGGTCAGCTGGTATATGGCTGCTGCCTCGGTATCGTGACAGCGGTATTCCGTCTCTTTGGTGGTTCCGCAGAGGGCGTTTCCTATGCGATCATTTTCTGCAATCTTCTGGTTCCGCTTATTGAAAAAGTAACAAAACCGGTTGCTTTTGGAAAAGGAGGCAAGAAATAATGGGTAAGATTATCAGAAATACATTGATCCTTACGATCATTACAGTAGTTGCCGGCCTTGGCCTTGGACTGGTTTACGAAGTTACCAAAGAACCCATTGCAAGAACCGAGGAACAGGCAAAAAAAGAAGCATGGCAGACTGTATTCAGTGATGTAAGCCTGGAAGATTTTAAAGCTGTAGATGTAGACAAGGAAGCAGCAGATAAAACAGCTTCAGATCTTGGAATCAAAGCAATCGTAGATGAAGTCTGTGAAGCAGCAGATGAAGGCTATGTGGTAACTGTAACCGATAAAGAGGGTTACGGCGGTGATATCCAGATCACAGTTGGTGTAACAAAAGACGGTACCGTCAGCGGCGTTTCCATTCTTTCCATCAGTGAGACTGCCGGACTTGGAATGCGTGCTACAGAAGCGAAGTTCCAGGAACAGTATGTTGGAAAGAATACCGATAAATTCTATGTATCCAAGGACGGCGGCGAAGGTGAGCCTATTGATGCTATCAGTGGTGCGACCATCACATCCAGAGCTTTTACCGGTGCAGTCAATACAGCTATCGGCTATTGCAAAAACGCATTTTAGGAGGGTAGTTGAATATGAATAATTGTGGTGAAAGATTAAAAAACGGCATTATAACCGAAAATCCGATTTTTGTCCTGATGCTTGGTATGTGTCCTACCCTTGCGGTAACGACTTCTGCGATCAATGGTATTGGTATGGGACTTTCCACAACCGTAGTTCTGGTTATGTCAAACATGCTCATCTCCATGCTGCGTAAGGTTATTCCGGACTCCGTCAGAATGCCGGCCTTTATCGTAGTTGTAGCATCTTTTGTAACTATCGTACAGTTTCTGATGGAAGGCTTTACTCCTTCTCTTTATGAGTCACTTGGAATTTACATTCCACTGATCGTTGTTAACTGTATCATTCTGGGACGTGCAGAGAGTTATGCTTCCAAGAACCCTGTCCTTCCGTCTATCTTTGACGGACTTGGAATGGGTCTTGGCTTTACAGTGGGCCTGGTTGCCATTGGTCTTGTAAGAGAGATCCTTGGTTCCGGAAAGGCTTTCGGAACACAGATCATTCCGGTTGCTGATGCAGCTACCGGTGCTGCCGGCTATACCCCGATCACTATCTTTATCCTTGCACCTGGAGCATTTCTGGTTCTTGCCGGACTTGCAGCAATCCAGAACAAAGTAAAGATCAACATGGCAAAGAAGGGCAAAGATGTTTCCAAGATCCAGTCCGGCTGTGGCTCCAATTGTGCGACCTGCGGCGGATGTCCTTCCGACAAAGAATAAAAAGGGGGAATAGAAAATGGCAAGCTTGATGTTGATCGCAATTGGTTCTGCGCTTTGCAGTAACGTTGTATTGAGTCAGTTCCTGGGAATCTGTTCTTTCCTTGGAGTTTCCAAGAAAACAGAAACCGCAGCCGGCATGGGTGGTGCAGTTGTGTTTGTTATTACTATTGCATCTTTTGTTGCAGGACTGCTTTATAAATTCATCCTGGTACCGACCCATTTTGAGTATCTGAAAACGATCGTATTTATCCTGGTTATCGCGGCACTGGTACAGATCGTAGAAATGTTTCTCAAGAAATTTGTACCATCCCTTTACAAGGCACTTGGTGTATACCTTCCTCTGATCACAACAAACTGTGCAGTTCTTGGTGTAGCACTGAACAACGTTAAATATGAATACAGCATTCTTGAAAGTGTTGTCAACGGATTTGCCACAGGTGTAGGTTACCTGATCGCAATTGTATTACTTGCGGGAATCCGTGAAAAAATGGAATACAACGATATTCCGGAATCCTTCCAGGGTATGCCGATCGTTCTGCTTACGGCAGCACTGATGGCTATTGCATTCTTTGGATTCTCCGGAATCGTATAGGAGGAAGAAGAGCATGAGTATAACAGGAATTATTATGGCTGCAGTCATTGTCGGCGGTACTGGTTTATTCATTGGTATCTTCCTCGGACTTGCAGACAAGAAATTAACCGTTAAGGTAGATGAAAAGGAAGAAGCCATTCTCGGCGTTCTTCCAGGAAATAACTGTGGTGGTTGTGGATATCCGGGATGTTCCGGACTCGCTGCCGCAATTGCAAAGGGAGAAGCTCCTGTAGATCAGTGTCCGGTTGGCGGTGCTCCTGTTGCAGCCAAGATTGGCGCGATCATGGGACAGGAAGTAAAAGAAACCGCACGTCAGGTTGCTTTTGTAAAATGTGCGGGAACCTGTGATAAGACGACTGTGAAATATGAGTACACAGGTGTGGAAGACTGCGAGATGATGGCTTTCATCCCTGGCAGCGGTGCAAAAAACTGTACATTTGGATGTATGGGCTTCGGAAGCTGTGTAAAGGCATGTCCATTTGATGCGATCCATATAGTGAATGGTATTGCGGTCGTAGATCAGGAAGCATGTAAAGCCTGTGGCAAATGTGTTGCCAAATGTCCGCGTCACCTGATCGAGCTGGTACCATATGACAAACAGACACGTGTAGCCTGCAGCTCCCACGCAAAAGGTAAGGCAGTTACAACTGCCTGCGAGCTTGGCTGTATCGGCTGTAAAAAATGTGAGAAGAATTGTCCGTCCGAGGCGATCATAGTTACCGATTTCTGTGCACACATCGATTACAATAAGTGTACAGGCTGCGGTAAATGTAAGGAAGTTTGCCCAAGACATGTGATTCTGTAAAACAAAAAGGACTGCCTGTCACGGAAGTTTTCCGAGTGACGTGGCAGTTCTTTTTTGGAATAAAGCATGTTGTGCCCGATAATGCATAAATAAATACGTACAAGCTTTTGGTTATATTTCAATGAAAAATTGCAGTTTCCGGTTAAAAATATTTGACCGGTGAATTTCAAGGGGCTATAATAGGATATAAATATTCAGTATACTTCAAGGAGAACGAAATTCATGAGTAAGATTATTTTAACTGGCGACCGCCCGACGGGGCGCCTTCATGTAGGTCATTATGTTGGATCTCTGGCAGAGCGTGTGAAGCTGCAGAATTCCGGCTTATATGATGAGATTTATATTATGATCGCAGATGCCCAGGCACTTACAGATAATGCAGAGCATCCGGAGAAAGTACGCCATAACATTCTTCAGGTTGCTCTGGACTATCTGGCATGCGGGCTTGATCCGGAGAAATCCAATATTTTTATCCAGTCCATGGTTCCGGAGCTGACAGAACTTACCTTTTATTATATGAATCTGGTTACGGTAGCACGAGTACAGCGTAATCCTACCGTTAAATCCGAGATTAAGATGCGTAATTTTGAAGCCAGCATCCCGGTAGGCTTTTTCTGCTATCCGATCAGTCAGGCTGCTGATATTACTGCTTTCCGTGCAACACATGTACCGGTAGGTGAAGATCAGCTTCCGATGCTTGAGCAGTGCAAGGAGATCGTCCATAAATTCAATACCGTTTACGGTGATACGCTGACAGATCCGGAAATTGTTCTTTCTTCCAATAAAGCATGCTTACGTCTTCCGGGAATTGACGGAAAGGCTAAGATGAGTAAATCTCTCGGAAACTGCATCTATCTGTCTGATGAAGAAGATGTTGTGAAGAAAAAGATCATGTCCATGTTCACAGATCCGAACCATCTTCGTGTTCAGGATCCTGGTCGTGTAGAGGGAAATCCGGTATTTATCTATCTGGATGCCTTCAGCCGCCCGGAACATTTTGCTGAATTTCTGCCAGAGTATCAGAATCTGGATGAACTTAAGGCTCACTATCAGAGAGGTGGCCTTGGTGATGTGAAAGTCAAGAAGTTCCTGAATAATGTTATGCAGGCAGAGCTTGGACCGATCCGTGAAAGAAGGAAAATGTGGGAGCAGCGAACCGAAGATGTGTTTGATATCCTGAAAGCCGGTACAGAGGTTGCCAGAGAAAAAGCTGCCGCAACGCTTCATGATGTCCGTTCTTCTATGCGGATCAATTATTTTGAGGATCAGGATTTCCTTAATCAGTGATAGAAAACAGCGAGAGGAATCACAGGCTTGTATACAGGATCAACCCGGAGATTGTATTCCGGGTTGATTTTTTTTGAAAATTATGTTACTATTGCGTTCATATGGGAAACAGATGTTCAGCTGTTTCAGGGAAGGAGCCTTGAGATTTGATTTCTTTTGTAAAAGGTACCGTAGCAGATATCGGTGAAAATTGTCTGGTTGTGGAAAATGGCGGAATTGGTTATGAGATTTATATGACAGGACAGGATCTTGGGAAAGCACGGATAGGCGATGAAAAGAAGATCCATACCTTTCTCTATGTGCGGGAGGATATTCTGCAGCTATATGGTTTTTTTTCGAAGGATGATCTTGGCATGTTCAAGCTTCTGATCGGTGTCAACGGAGTCGGACCTAAAGGCGCTCTGGGTATCCTTTCCGGGATCAGTGCAGACGAGCTTCGTTTTGCAGTGCTTTCCGATGATGTAAAAACAATCTCCAAGGCCCCTGGAATCGGGAAAAAGACAGCCCAAAAAATGATCCTGGAGCTGAAAGACAAGCTGAAGCTGGAAGATGCTTTTGAGATGAAACTGGCGCATCAGCAGGAAGAAGCAGCTGAGGGAGCATCTGATCTGAGGGATAGTCGTCAGGAAGCGGTGGAGGCGCTTGTCGCATTAGGATACAGTTCTGCAGATGCCCTTCGTGCAGTACGAAAGGTACCGGCAGATGTGCCGGCAGATGATGTAGAAGCAATTCTTCGGGCTGCACTGAAAAATTTTTAACGCCGTGAGTAAGAGCAAACATGCTCGCACTGAAATGAAATAGAACGGAGCATAGTAAATGGATAACAGGATCATTACAACAGATGTTACAGAAGAGGATTTTTCCCTGGAGGGAAATTTAAGGCCTCAGAGTCTGGATGAATATATTGGTCAACAGAAAACAAAAGATACCCTGAAGATTTATATCGAAGCAGCAAAGCAGCGCCATGATTCACTGGATCATGTGCTGTTTTATGGACCTCCGGGGCTGGGAAAGACTACACTTTCCGCGATCATTGCCAATGAGATGGGAACACATATGAAGGTAACATCAGGTCCTGCGATTGAAAAGCCAGGCGAAATGGCTGCGATCCTGAACAACCTTCAGGAAGGAGATGTGCTGTTTGTAGATGAGATACACAGACTGAATCGACAGGTAGAAGAGGTTCTTTACCCGGCAATGGAAGATTTTGCTATCGATATCATGATCGGCAAGGGAGCATCCGCCCGTTCCATTCGTCTGGATCTTCCGAAGTTTACATTGGTAGGTGCAACAACGAGGGCAGGTCTTCTTTCCGCGCCGCTTCGTGATCGTTTTGGCGTAACACAGAGACTGGAGTTTTATGATAAAAAAGAACTGACGACGATCATTCTCCGTTCCGCTCAGGTGCTTGGCGTGGAAATCGAACCCAATGGAGCTGCCGAGATCGCCAAGCGTTCCAGAGGAACCCCCCGTCTGGCCAACCGTCTTCTGAAGAGAGTACGTGATTTCGCCCAGGTGAAGTATAATGGTGTGATCACCTACGATGTTGCCTGCTTCGCATTGGATCTTCTGGAAGTAGATCAGTATGGCCTTGATAAAACAGACCGCCGCATTCTCCAGACCTTGATCCTGAATTTTCAGGGCGGACCAGTGGGGCTTGAAACACTTGCCGCATCAATCGGAGAAGACTCCGGAACACTGGAAGACGTGTATGAACCCTATCTTTTGCAGACAGGTTTCCTTAACAGAACTCCACGTGGAAGAATGGCTTCCGTGCTGGCATATACCCATCTTGGATATCCTCGTCCTGATTTATCGACAAAATAATAGAAAAACTTCTATACATTTTTGCGGGAATCAGTTATAATAAAAGAAATTGCGGGTTGTAAGACCGGTAATGCAGAGGAATGTTATTGAGGAAATTACCAGTAACAGATAAATTCAGGAGGCTTTACGAATGGCGGTAAAGAATACAGCACAGGTTGTTATCGATGGAAAGATCATTACTCTGGGCGGGTATGAGTCCGAGGAATATTTTCAGAAGGTTGCAGCCTATATGAATAATAAGATCAGTGAGCTGAGTCAGATGCCGGGATACTCCAGACAGGCCATGGAGACCAAGCATACACTGCTCAGTCTGAATATTACAGATGATTATTTTAAGGCAAAAAAACAGGCGGAGATTTTTGAACAGGATCTGCAGCAGAAAGACCAGGAGATGTATGATCTGAAACATGAACTGATCTCTTTGAAAATGCAGATTGAAGAGGCGAAGAAGGCAGAACAGGAAGCTCAGGAACAGAAGAATCTTCTGGACGGTAAGGTGAAGGAGCTGGAGAAAGAACTTGATGAACTGCTTAAATAAGGAGGGGGGATTGCTTCGGTAATCCTCTTTTGTTTTATGGTCATCGGATTGATTAACAGATGGGAGATGAGGGAATACTTTGAAAAATATGATAACAGAACTGCTCTCGCCGGCAGGTTCTTATGAAAGCTTTGAGGCAGCTATTGGTGCCGGGGCTGATGCGGTATATGTAGGGGGACCGGCTTTTGGAGCAAGAGCTTATGCGCAGAACTTCACCCAGGAAGAGCTGATCACTGCCATTGAGACCGCACATATCCATAACCGTAAATTATATCTTACTGTGAATACACTTTTGAAGAACCGTGAACTGGATGATCAGTTGTTTGAATATCTGCTTCCGTATTATGAGGCAGGGCTGGATGCGGTGATCGTACAGGATCTGGGAGTATTTTCTTTTATACGCCGGAATTTTCCGGATCTGGATATTCACGCAAGCACACAGATGACAGTAACCGGACCGGAGGGAATGCGGTTTCTGGAGGAAAAGGGAGCAACTCGTGTGGTTCCGGCCAGAGAGCTTTCCCTGGAAGAGATATCTGCCATGCATAAGGCAAGTCCTCTGGAAATAGAGACTTTTATCCATGGAGCTCTCTGTTACAGCTATTCCGGCCAGTGTCTGATGAGCAGTATTTTCGGTGGAAGAAGCGGAAACCGTGGCCGCTGTGCACAGCCATGCAGGCTTCCTTACAGTGTAACCATGGATCACAGAAAATATAAAGGAGACAAGGATTTTTGTGCATTAAGCCTGAAAGATATCTGCACTCTGGATATTCTTCCGGATATCCTGGGGGCGGGTGTTATGTCTCTGAAGATCGAAGGGCGTATGAAACAGCCGGCGTACACAGCGGGCGTCACGGCAGTATATCGAAAATATCTGGATATGTATTTAAGTGGAAAAGAATATCATGTTCAGGAAAAAGACCGGAAGTATCTTCTTGAGCTTTTCAGTCGTGGAGGATCCTGCAAAGGATACTATGATATGTATCGCGGGCCGGAAATGATGGCTTTTGCCAATGAAAAAAAATCCGGTAATATCCAGCCGGAGATCAGAAAAATAAAAGAAAAAATTCATGGGAATTTAATACTTTCTCCTGAAAGTCCTGTTATACTGGAAATAACCTGCAAGGGCCAGACAGTAACTGCTATGGGCGGTGAGGTACAGTTTGCTAAAAATCAGCCAATGGAAGAACAGAGGATCCGTCAGCAGATGGAGAAACTGGGAAATACAGATTTTCAGTGGGAGGATCTGAACATTGAAATAAATGGAAGGATTTTTGTTCCGGTTAAAGTTCTCAATGAAGTACGAAGAGATGCTCTGAGTCAGCTGCGAGAAGCACTGATCGGATGTCAGAAGAGAGCACAGGTTACGAAGCAGCCGACGAAATCTAAGGATCAGGCTGCCTGCCACAGAAGGGTAACAGACAGCCTGCCTGTGTATGTATCCTGTGAACGTTCGGATACTGCGGAAGTACTTTTGAACGAACCGGGGATTACAGGTTTTTATTTTCCTTTTGATACTATGGAAAAATATTTTTCACCGGAACTTGCTGCAAGCAGTGAATTATATCTTTCTACTCCACATATCCATCGCGGAGAAATCCCCGAAAAGTGGCTTCGATCAGCTCAAAAATGGTTGGAGCAGGGTATGAAGGGTTTTCTGGTAAGAAACCTGGAATCTTACGCCGTACTGAAAAAAATGGGATATGGCGAAAAATGTATCCTGGATGCATCCATGTATACCTGGAATGATCAGAGTGTTGATTTCTGGCGGGAAGAGGGAGTTCTTCGAAATACAGTCCCCCTTGAGTTGAATGAGGGTGAACTGAGACACAGAGATAATACTTCTTCGGAGCTGCTTTTATATGGTTATATCCCACTGATGCTTTCCGCGCAGTGTGTAAGGAAGAATCTTTTCGGATGTACAGGAAAATATGAGACGGCTTATCTGAAAGACCGCTATAACAGTGAATTTCCGGTAAAATGTAGCTGTGATCCATGGGGAAAAAACATCTCCGAAAAAGCAAAATACTGTTATAATATCATTTATAATAGCATTCCTTACGGACTTCCGGGTGAAAAAGATCAGGTAAAAAAACTGAACCTTCACTCTTTGCGACTGGCATTTACGATCGAAGAGCCAGAGAAAGCAAAAGCGATCTTGAAAGAATTCCGGACGGTTTATCAGGAAAACGGAAAACCTTCCGGACGCAGGTATACAAAAGGCCATTTTAAAAGAGGAGCCGAGTAAAAGTGTATGATTAATGTAATTACAGAATTATCTAAGTATGTGATCCTCACATTGATGATCGTCTATACCTTTCATTGTTTTTATATGGTGTGGCGGCAGGATGAGGAAGAAAAGAGAGAACTGCTCCATCAGCAGCTGACCATGATCTTTTTTATTGATTTTACAGCATTTCTTGTGATCTATTTAAAAAGCATGGATTTCAGGGTCATCCTGTTCTATATCGAAATGATGATCTTTTTTGCAGCGATCCAGATCCTTTATCGAATTATTTATCAGAATGCATCGCTGCTTCTTTTAAATAATATGTGTATGCTCCTGAGCGTAGGATTTATCATGCTCTGCCGGCTTTCACTTCCGTCTGCAACTAAGCAGCTTCTGATCGTGGCCGCAGGTAGTGCAGTATCACTGGTGATACCGGTAATGATACGAAAAATGAAATTTTTAAAGGATCTTACATGGGCTTATGCCGGAATTGGTATTGTACTTCTGGCGGCAGTTCTTGTTCTGGCAAGCACAAGCTACGGTGCAAAGCTTTCTCTTATGGGAATCCAGCCTTCCGAGGTGATCAAGATAACCTTCGTATTTTTTATGGCATCACTTCTGTGTACCAAGGTGGATTTTCGCAAAGTAGTACTGGCTACGATCGTTGCAGTGATCCATGTAGGAATCCTGGTTCTTTCCAGGGATCTGGGTAGTGCAGTAATCTTTTTTGTCACCTACCTTGTACTGATCTATGTGGCAACCAGAAATCCGAGCTATTTATTTCTGGGACTTGGCGGAGGATGCGTTGGTTCGGTGATCGCATATCATCTTTTTGGACATGTCCGTCAGCGAGTCAGTGCCTGGAAGGATCCGATGGCTGTCTATCAAAATGAAGGTTATCAGATTGTGCAGTCTCTGTTTGCGATCGGAACCGGAGGCTGGTTTGGAATGGGACTTTGTCAGGGCTCTCCGGAGAAGATTCCGGTCGTAAAAAATGATTTTATCTTCAGTGCTATTTGCGAGGAACTGGGTGGCATTTTTGCCATCTGCCTGATTCTTGTATGCACAAGCTTTTTTCTGATGATCGTTACTATTGCACTAAAGATCAGGAATCCGTTTTATAAACTGATCGCACTGGGGCTCGGAACAGAATATGCTTTTCAGGTATTTCTGACCATCGGCGGTGCAACCAAGTTTATTCCAATGACAGGAGTTACACTTCCGCTGGTGAGTTACGGAGGCAGTTCTGTCATGTGTACCATCCTGATGCTTGCGATCATTCAGGGACTGTATATTCTGAGGGAAGATGAGGACGAACAAATTGAAACGCAGCGAAAAGAAACGATTGAAAGAAGAGGAAAGAGAGCAACGCCTGAGAGAAAAAGAAATCGCCAGACTCCGTAGAAAAAAGAACCGGCCTTTAACTTTTGTATCGGCCTTCTTTATATTGATCTTTGTCAGTCTGATCGGATATCTGGTTTATTTTGACGCCATAAAAAGCGAAGATTTTATCAACAGCCCGTACAACACCCGTCAGGATACATTTTCGGACCGGGTAGTACGTGGAAGTATCCAGTCTTCGGATGGTGAGGTTCTGGCACAGACCAATGTGTATGAAGATGGAACAGAAGAGAGAACGTATCCGTTTTCCAATATTTTTGCACATGCAGTAGGATATGATACCAATGGTAAGAGTGGTTTGGAATCGGAAGCAAATTTCCAGCTTCTCACCTCCCATTCATTTTTTCTGGAACAGATGAAAAATGAATTCCTGGGAAAAAAGAATCAGGGTGATACCGTGATCTCCAGTCTGAATGCAGATCTTCAGACAACGGCATACAATTCTCTGGGAGACCGGAGAGGAGCGGTAGTTGTACTGGAACCATCCACCGGACGTATCCTGGCTATGGTGAGCAAACCGGATTTTGATCCGAACACGATCGCACAGAACTGGGATACCCTTGTTAATGATGAAAGTAACAGCAGCCTTTTAAACCGTGCAACCAATGGAGCTTATCCTCCGGGATCAACATTTAAGATCGTCACGGCACTGGATTATTTCAGACAAAAGGGATCACTGGAGGGATATTCCTATTTGTGTCAGGGAAGTATCACAGTGGATGACCACACGATCCAGTGTTACAATGGGGCAGTACATGGACAGGAGGATTTTTATTCCGCATTTGCACATTCCTGTAACTGTGCATTTGCAGATATGGGACTTGGTCTGGGAGGAGATACTCTGAAAAGTACTGCAGAGGATCTGCTCTTTAATAGGGCGCTTCCGCTGAATTCCTATAAAACCAGTCGCTTTACCCTTGATAAAGATTCTCCGAATGCACTTGTGATGCAGACCTCGATCGGCCAGGGTAACACTCTTGTTTCTCCGATGCATATGGCATTGATCACAAGTGCCATCGCCAATGATGGTGTACTGATGAAGCCAACTATGATCGATAAGATCGTGAATAATTCCGGTGATACGGTCAGGGAAACAGAAAAAACAGAATACAAACGTCTGATGACAAGAAATGAAGCCAATATCCTTGGAAAACTAATGAAAAATGTAGTTGAAAACGGTACGGCTTCTGCATTGAACGGACGAGGATATACTGTTGCCGGAAAAACCGGTTCTGCGGAGTTTGATGAAAATGGCTCCAGTCATTCCTGGTTTGTGGGTTATTCTAATGTAGATGATCCGGATATCGCCATTGCAGTGATCGTGGAAAACGGCGGAACCGGAAGTGAAGCGGCAGTTCCCATTGCGGCCGATGTTTTTGATGCATATTATTTCGATTAAATTGAGAACAGTATCTGCTTCTTGCCCCTTGCCTATAAGGTGAAAAAGAGGTATACTATAGCCAGTGCAAAAGACACACGCATTACAGGAGGATTGCAATATGATAGAAGCAACAAGCTGTGGCGGTGTGGTAATTCATCGGGGTAAGATCCTGGCATTGTATAAATCCTACAGGAACCGTTATGAAGGATGGGTGCTTCCCAAAGGAACTGTAGAAAAAGGAGAGACTTTTGAGCAGACTGCTTTACGTGAAGTAATGGAAGAAGCAGGTGTTCGGGCCTCTATCGTGAAATATATCGGCAAGAGCCAGTATAATTTCACCGTTCCGGAGGATGTGGTAATGAAAGAGGTACACTGGTATCTCATGATAGCTGATAATTATCATAGCAAACCCCAGCGAGAGGAATATTTTGTAGATTCCGGATACTATAAGTTTCATGAGATCTATCACCTTCTCCGTTTTTCCAACGAGAAGCATATCGTGGAACAGGCCTATCAGGAGTATCTGGAAATGCGAAGTGAGGGCGTCTGGGCGAAACAGCAGAAGTATTTTTAACAACAGGACAGGGCTGTGTACATACGCAGCCCTGTTTGGCATTATAACGGAGGTGATGGCAGATTGCTGAAATGGATGAAAAACTATTACATAGGAAATGATGTAAAAAATCCTACTAGAATAAGAGCCAGGATCACTGCTGGCAAATTCGTGCCGGATATCTACGTTGTTACTTTGTCTGATAATCCCGGAAATATTTTGGAAATTCTTCCCGCAGGCATGCTTGTACAGCGAAGCGCCAGAGCCACCTGTCCTTTGATCGTTGGAATGGCCAGAGGGAAATCCGGTGCTATACAGATGGTACAGGATATGATCGAACAGGTTTATACCGAAACTGGAAATTTTAAAATAAAAGAATATCTGAAAAACAGGTGAACCAATGTTGCATATATTATGGCTGATAATAAAATGGATATTGATCCTTCTGGGGATTCTGATCGGGCTGATCTTTCTGATCCTGCTGCTTCTTTTATTCTGTCCGATCAGATACAGAGGGAAAATAAAAAAAGACCGAACGGATAGTCTTCGGGAAATACATGCTTTCGGTGAAGTGAGCTGGCTGCTTCATATAATTTCTGCACAGGTATTCTGGGAGCAGGGCGTTCTGAAAACAAAAATATGTTTGTTAGGGATTCCGTTGGAAAAATTAAAAAATCTGTTTCGTAAAAAAAAGGAACCAAGAGCTCTTTCCAACTCCGGAAATCAAAATGAAAAAAAACAGACAGAGGCTTCTGGAAGTCATGAAAAGACATCAAAAAGCGAAAATCAGAACGATACCGCAGAGCTGCAAATGTCTGAGCCTCAGGAAGATACTGTTGAAGATATAAATGAAATTTCGGAAAATGTAATAATGGAGCCGATATCGATTTCCGAAGAAATATCGGAAGATGAAAAAAAGCTTCGGACAAAGATTGCAGATTTAATTTCGAATATAGTGGGAAAAATAAAAACGGCAGTTGGAAAGCTGATCCGAATCGTACAGAATTTTCTTGGAATCCCCAAAAAGATTCTGAAAAAAATGCAAAGTTTTGCATTAACAATCCGGAATTTCTGTGATAAGATAAACTGGTGGAAAGAATTTTTAGACCATCCCCGAACCAGAGAGGCTCTTTCCTTTCTGTGGAAAAATGCAAAAAAACTGATTTATCATGTGCTTCCGACAAGGATCACCGGAAAAATCACATTTGGCAATGAAGATCCGGCAGTTACAGGTATGGTATTGGCTGTATTAGGAATGACGATTCCTTTTCATAAAAACAAGATCGAAGTAGCGCCCCTTTTTGATGATGAAAATGTTCTTGAGGGAGAGATCCTGTTAAAGGGAAGGATTTATGGAATTGTAGTTCTCAAAACAGCAGCAGAGCTTTATTTCAATAAAAATATAAAATACGTCATCCACCGATGGAGACATAAGGAGGTAAATCATGGAGAAAGAGAATAATTTCAAAGATACCGTGAATTCATTATTTAAAGGAATGGATGGCTTTGTATCGGCCAAGACAGTGGTTGGCGATGCCATTCATGTAGGTGATACCATTATCCTTCCTCTGGTCGATGTATCCTTCGGCGTGGGAGCCGGAGCTTTTGAAGGAGATAAAAAGAATAACGGCGGCGGAGGTCTTGCCGGAAAGATGTCTCCTTGTGCAGTACTTGTGATCCAGAATGGAAGCACCAAACTTGTAAACGTAAAAAATCAGGATGGCCTTACCAAGGTTCTGGATATGGTGCCGGATTTTGTGAACCGTTTTGCGCCAGGTGCAGGCAATGCTGAGGATACAGACGGGAAAGAAGAGTAGTATTCCATTTAGATTTCATGCATATACTGTAATAAAAAACAGGAAATGAGCAGACAGGAGTGGGAAAGCTAACTGGTTTTATGCTGTTTTTTATTGGTGTGGGCATGGTTCTTGGCATCCTTATTACAGAAAATTTTATTGTGATCGCAATGGCAGTCATATGTCTGCTATGCGGATATCATATGTTTTGCAGATAAGCGGGAAGTGTGCACTTGGCATGCTTCCCGCTTGTGATTTATCTGTCTTGAAGATAAAAAAACAGCCCCCGCATTCTACGGGGGCATACGATATTACTTACGCTCTTTCAACTTTTCCGGATCTTAAACAAGAAGTACATACATACATTTTCTTTGCTCCGCCGGCAGTTGTTTTTACTCTGACGGATTTAACGTTAGATTTCCACATTTTGTTGGATCTTCTATGGGAATGACTCACATTGTTTCCGAAATGAGCTCCTTTATCGCAGATTGCACATTTAGCCATGAATAGCACCTCCTTTTATCAACAGTCACCATTTTAACAGATGAATTGCTCTTTTGCAAGCAAAAAAAGGAAATTTATCAAAAATTCTGCAAAGAGTTTTAAGGAAAGTATTCCATACCTCCGGGAACAGGGCGGATCATGGTGGAATTAAGCGTTGTGTGTATGGTTTAGATCAATTTGAAACATAGAAAATTACCCAGTGCGAATTAATTTATCGTTTTTTCTTTGGCCTGGTCTCTTTCCTGAATCTGAATAGAACATATTCTTGTTGAACTGGCATATGAGGATAGGAAAAACGGGAAAATGCAAAAGAATTTGGCAGGTAGTTCGGAATCCGAAAATGTGGTATGATTATAGGTAGGATATCAGAAACGTCAGGAGTTGAATAGCTTGTGAAGAAAGAAGAAATTTTTAAATATGTGCAGAAACAGTACGGAACAGTCCCGGAATATTTATGGAGTAAATCGCCAGACAGTGCAGTACTCCGACATAAAAACGGAAAATGGTATGCAGTGATCATGACTATTGAAAAATCAAAACTGGGATTAGAAGGAAAAGATCCGGTTGATATCATGGATGTAAAGTGTGATCCGGACATGACGAATATGATTATTCAGACGCATGGATTTTTACCTGGATACCATATGAACAAGCAGCACTGGATCACGATTTTACTGGATGGTTCGGTCAGTAAAGCAAAGATACTGGACTTTTTGGACATGAGTTATGACTTGATTGATGGCACAGGCAGAAAGGAAAACAAATGAGAAAAGCAATCGTATATGCATCTGTACATCATGGAAATACAGAAAAATTAGTAAAGAGCATAGCAGAAGAGTGTCAGGTTGATTTGATTGATGCTGTAAAACAACCCGATGCAGATCTGAGCAGTTATGATATGATTGGGTTTGCATCAGGAATCTATTTTTCAAAATTTCATCAGTCGATATTGGGATTTGCAGAGAAGAATCTACCGGACGACAAAAAGGTATTTCTGATCTGTACTTATGGTGGAAGTGCGAATTATAAATCCATTGAGCAGATTTTGGACAAGAAGCTTTCCAAAGTGATAGGAAAATTCGGGTGCAAGGGTTATGACACATTTGGTCCATTTAAACTGGTTGGTGGAATTGCAAAAGGGCATCCAGATGAAGAAGATATAAAAAATGCAGTTGCGTTTGTAAAAGGATTATAAGTAAATAAACGAAAAAGAAAAACCGGCTTCATAGTATCGGTCGGCATGCTCCATCACAATCCGGGATTCCCCTTCAATAGAGTGGATGAGCTTAATTTTCTATAAGATAAAACAAGTTGAACTCTATCATTGCGTAATTATAAAAAAAAGGTTATAATAGTTTTATATAATTTAATCTGAATGAAACAATGGAGGTAACCATATGAATGGACGTATAGATTCTGGATTGGGTCAGATCGTAATTGATACGGATGTCATTGCGACTTATGCCGGCAGTGTGGCGGTAGAGTGTTTTGGTATCATCGGAATGGCAGCTATCAGTATGAAGGATGGCCTGGTCAAGCTTTTGCGTATTGACAGCCTGAAACATGGTATCAGTGTTAAGATCACGGATGATAATAAGATCCGGCTGAATTTTCATGTCATCGTAGCATATGGCGTGAATATCAGTACTATTGCGGACAATCTTGTCAACAATGTAAAATATAAAGTCGAAGCCTTTACAGGAATGGAGATTGAAAAGATCAACATTATGGTTGAGGGCGTGCGTGCAATAGATTAGTTTTAGAGGAGGAACTTGTGGTGAATAACAAAACCATAGATGCTAAAATACTTTCCAGAATGTTTCTGTCCGGAGCAAAGAATCTGGAAGCGAAGAAAGAGTGGATCAATGAACTGAATGTGTTTCCTGTACCTGATGGAGATACGGGAACCAATATGACGCTTACCATCATGTCTGCTGCTTCTGAAGTAGGTGCTCTTACAGATCCGGATATGGAATCCCTGGCAAAGGCAATTTCTTCCGGTTCCCTCCGTGGAGCCAGAGGTAATTCCGGTGTTATCCTGTCACAGCTTCTGCGTGGATTTACCAGAGGTGTGCGTAAACTTACAGATTTGGATGCACCTGCCATTGCCGCAGCTATGGAGCGAGGCGTTGAAACTGCATACAAGGCAGTTATGAAACCAAAAGAGGGAACCATTCTTACTGTAGCCAGAGCTGCAGCAGACAGAGCAGCAGAGCTTGCTGATGCTGCAGAAGATCTGGATGCTTTTTTCGATGGGATCTTTCAGCATGCAGAGGAAACTCTTGCCAGAACACCGGAGATGCTTCCAGTCCTGAAAGAAGCAGGTGTTGTGGATTCTGGCGGACAGGGACTTCTGGAAGTTTTCCGTGGTGCCATCGACGGATATCATGGAAAAGAAGTGGATTATTCCCAGTTTGAAGCAACAGCTCCTAAGATCACAAAGATTTCTCCTCAGGCAGAGGCAGATATCAAATTTGGATATTGTACAGAGTTTATTATCCTTCTTGAAAAACCGCTTCCACAGGATGAGATCGACCGTTTCCGTGAATTTCTGGATTCCATCGGTGATTCTATTGTTTTGGTGGCTGATGATGAGATTGTCAAGGTACACGTGCACACCAATCATCCGGGACAGGCTTTTGAACGCGCACTCACGTATGGTCAGCTTTCCCGTATGAAGATTGACAATATGAGAGAAGAACATCAGGAAAAACTGATCAAAGATGCGGAAAAACTTGCAAAAGAACAAGCAGAAAACAAAGAACCTCCAAAGGATCATGGATTTATTTCCGTATCCGTAGGTGAGGGACTTTCTCAGATTTTCCGTGAGCTTGGCGTAGATTATCTGATTGAAGGCGGTCAGACTATGAATCCGAGTACCGAAGACATGCTCAATGCTATTGAGAAAGTAAATGCAAAAACAATTTATATTTTCCCGAATAACAAGAATATTATCCTTGCAGCTAACCAGGCAAGAGATCTGACTGAGGACAAGGAGATCATTGTAGTACCAACCAAGACAATCCCACAGGGAATTTCCGCAATGATCAGCTTTGTTCCGGAGAAGGGCGGCGAGGAGAACCTTGCTTCCATGACCGATGCGATTTCCAGAGTGAAGACCGGACAGATTACTTATGCAGTCCGTGATACACGCATTGATAACAAGGAAATCCATGAGGGAGATATCATGGGAATCGGTGATGCAGGTATCCTTGCAGTAGGCAGAGATCGACTTCAGGTAGCGGAGGAGATGGTAGCAGAGATGGTTGACGAGGAATCTGAGATCATCAGTGTTTACTATGGTGAAGATGTATCTGAGGAAGATGCAGAGGCACTTTCTGATTCTCTTATCGAGAAATATCCGGAGTGCGAGGTTGAGCTGAACCAGGGTGGACAGCCAATTTACTACTATCTGATTTCTGTAGAATAAAGAGCACAAAAAATGAATGATAAGACACCTTTACGTGAATTAAAAGGCGTGGGTGAGAAAACAGAGAAGCTTTTCCAGAAGATCGGGATCACGACTGCGGAAGAGCTTCTCCGTTATTATCCGCGGACTTACGATATATATGAGGAGCCTGTGGAGATTGCATCAGCAGAGGAGGACAAAACAGTCTCTATCCGTGCCACTATAGCAACAGGTATTTATATTAACCAGATACGCAATCTCCAGGTTCTGACAACAACTGTGGCAGATGCAAGCGGCCGATTGCCGGTTGCCTGGTTCAATGCGCCTTATTTAAGGGGAACACTCAAAAAGGGCAGTGTGTTTATCCTCAGAGGAAAGATCATCAGAAAAAAAGGCCGTCCGCAGATGGAACATCCGGAGATTTTTACCCCGGCAGCTTATGAGGAGATCATTCACAGTATGCAGCCTGTATATGGTCTGACGAAAGGACTTTCCAACAAGATGATCACGAAGTTGGTCCATCAGATTTTGGATACAAGGCCTCTCCATGGGGAATATCTGCCGGAGGAGATACGGGAACGCTATCAGCTCGCAGATGCTAATTATGCGATCCGGACTGTTCATTTTCCGAAAAATATGCAGGAGCTTCTCACAGCCAGGAAACGTCTGGTATTCGATGAATTTCTGCTTTTTGTGCTGGCAATACAGCTCTTGAAGGAGAAAACAGAAGAGGCTCCAAACACTTTTCCAATGAAACCAGTATGGACAACCGAGGAAATCATAGAAGGGCTTCCCTATGACCTGACCGGAGCCCAGAAGAATGTCTGGCATGAGATCGAACGGGATCTGAGCGGTCATAAGCTGATGTCCAGGCTTGTACAGGGGGATGTTGGTAGCGGCAAGACCGTGATCGCATTTTTAGCTATGGTACTTTCAGCAGAGAATGGATTTCAGAGTGCATTGATGGTACCGACAGAGGTTCTGGCAAATCAGCATTACGAAGGCTTTCTGAGGCTGATGGAAGAACAGAATATCGCTTCCTGCCATCCGGTGCTTCTGACAGGATCTACCACAGCCAGACAGAAGCGTGAGATCTATCAGAAGATTGCAGACGGTGAAGTGAATGTGATCATCGGAACTCATGCCCTGATCCAGGAAAAGGTGGAATATAAGAATCTGGGGCTTGTGATCACAGATGAGCAGCACAGATTCGGCGTTCGCCAGAGGGAAGCGCTGACGACCAGAGGAAATCCGCCTCATGTACTTGTTATGAGCGCAACCCCCATTCCCCGGACACTGGCGATCATTTTATACGGAGATCTGGATATTTCGATCATTGACGAGCTTCCTGCAAAAAGACTTCCGATCAAGAATTGCGTAGTAGGAACTTCCTACCGTCCCAAGGCGTATTCTTTTATTGAAAAGCAGGTGCAGATGGGAAGGCAGGCTTATGTGATCTGTCCTATGGTGGAAGAGAGCGAAGGCCTGGAGGCAGAGAATGTTACAGATTATGCCAGAAAGCTTCAGGAGATCCTTCCGGGGGAGATCAAAGTAGAAATCCTTCACGGAAAGATGAAGCCAAAAGAGAAAAACAGGATCATGGAGGCGTTTGCTTCCGGCGAGATCCAGGTACTGGTATCTACCACAGTTGTGGAGGTTGGAGTGAATGTGCCAAATGCTACCGTCATGATGGTAGAAAATGCAGAACGTTTTGGGCTTGCCCAGCTTCATCAGCTTCGGGGCCGTGTAGGGCGTGGAGAGCATCAGTCTTACTGCATTTTTATCCAGGGAAATAATGAAGAAAATACTTCTAAACGTCTGAAGATCCTCAATGAATCCAATGATGGATTTTATATAGCCGGAGAAGATCTGAAGCTTCGGGGCCCAGGAGATCTTTTCGGTATCCGCCAGAGCGGACTGATGGAATTTAAGATCGGTGATATCTACAATGATGCCGGAATTTTGAAGAATGCAAGTGAAGCAGCTGGTGAGATCCTGGCACTGGATTTTGATCTTATCCTGCCTCAGCATAAGGCTTTAAAGGAGCATCTCAAGGGGTATATGAGTGAAGAACTGGAAAATCTGGGGATCTAATTGGATGGAGCAAAGCGAAGAATCAGAACTTCGTTTTAGTATAAAAAGAAAAAGGGAGAAAACAGGATGAGGAGAAAAATGATCAAAAAACTTCTGTGTGTCGTTTTATCAGGGTCTATGATCTTTGGCAATGCAGGGATAACCATGGCTTCAGAGACAGAACCGGAAACAGTCCAGGAAAATGTAAATGAGGAGACTGACAGTCCAGAGGAAAGTTTTTCTGAGGAAGATATTTTTGAAGATGGAATCTCAGCAGACGATGAAGCAGCAGAATTACCTGATAGCACAGAACAGGAATTAGAAGAAGAGCCGGAAGAAGCGGATAATATAGAAATGTCGGAGGACACTGAAAATCTTTCGGAAGAACCGGAAACAGAAGAAATGGCAGAAAGTGATGACTTTTCTGATGGAGAAGAAGATGCTGTAAGTGCTTCCGCAAGCATGATGGATGGAGGAATCACCGGAGATATTGCTTGGTCAATTGATACATCCGGATGTCTTACATTAAAAGGAAACGGTGACTATGATACCTCAGATTATTATTGGGATGCAGAAAGGGGCTGGAGTAAATGGCAGGATGATATTAAAACAGCCATAGTTGAAATTTCCGGAATCACAAAGACAAGAGCTATGTTTAAGGGATGCAGGAATCTTACCAGGATCACTTTTAAAAACTGTGATTTCAGTAAGGTGACAGACATGGCCTTTATGTTCTCAGATTGTGAAAGCCTTACACGGCTGGATACTGGTTCATTGAAAACCGGAAATGTATCTCATATGCAGGGAATGTTCCGAAATTGCAGTAAATTAAAAACTCTGGATGTCAGTAAATTTGATACTTCAAAAGTTAATGATATGAATAGCATGTTTTTAGGCTGTGAAAGCCTTACACAGCTGAATGTCCGGAATTTTAATACTTCCAGAGTGACAAGGATGAGCGGAATGTTCCGTGAATGTCGGAATCTTAAACAGTTGGACGTCAGTAGATTTAATACAGCGAATGTTACGACTATGGAGGAGATGTTTTATTGCTGTGAAAGCCTTACACAGTTGAATGTCAGTAATTTCAATACAGCAAATGTTGTATATATGAACGGTATGTTCGAACGGTGCGAAAGTCTTACACAGTTAAATGTACGAAACTTTAATACATCAAATGTAGAAGATATGGGCAAAATGTTCTGTACTATGAGCAAGCTCAAGTCTCTGGATCTGAACAGTTTTAATACTTCTAATGTACAGAATATGTATTTCATGTTTTATGGAAATGAGTCTTTAACAAGCCTCAATATTAAAAATTTTGATACATCCAAGGTAGTAGATATGAATTCTATGTTTGGCGAGCTTAAAAAAATGACTTCTCTGGATGTTTCTGAATTTAACACATCAAAAGTAAAATCTATGGAAGGAATGTTTTCACGCTGCTATGCGTTAAAAGCTGTGGACGTGAGCCATTTCAATACTTCTGAAGTGGTAAAGATGGGATATATGTTTAACTCCTGTAGCAGCCTGGAATCTCTAAACCTCAGTAAGTTTAATACATCTAGCGTCAATGATGCAAGATATATGCTGTACTATATGGATAATCTTAAAACACTGAAAACGATCCCGAACCTGAAGTGCTCTATAGAACTTCCATTTACCATGTCAGACAGCTCAGGCAAAAAATATACGACCATGCCAACGAACAGTAAATGTATCACTTTAAAGGTAGTTGCTTCAAAACCAGTAGTTAGAAAGAGCATCAAAACGGCAAAGGTAACTGTAAAAACCGCAACTTACAATGGAAGTCCGCAGAAGCCAGGTGTAACTGTTAAACTTGGAAATACAACATTAAAAAGCGGCACAGATTATACAGTAACTTATTCTAATAATACAAAAACGGGAACAAAAGCTGTTGCAAAAATCACAGGAAAGGGAAGTTACAAAGATTCTGTTTCTAAATATTTTACCATCAAAGCATGCAGTCTTGACGGTAAAGTTCAAGTTAATTTGAAGACAACGATTTACACCTGGGATGGACAGGCAAAAACTCCCGCATTTTCTATTTATATGCCGAAAGCCAATGCGGCCGGAATGATCTCATTACAGAATGAAAAAGATTATACATATAAATATCTTAATAATAAAGAACCTGGAACAGCAACCTTACAAATCACAGGAAAGGGCAATTTTACAGGTACAAAAAAAATAGCTTATAAGATCAGCAAAGCAAAACAGCCGGTAAAAGTTACACCAGGAAGTATTACAAAACTTTATACAGACAAAGGCAAATCCTACAAAATCAGTGTTTCAGGAAAAAAAGAATTTGCAAAAGTGACATATTCAACCACTAATGCAAAAATTGCATCTGTAAAAAATAGCAAGATTATGCTTAATGGAGAGGGAGTGGCAACAGTTACTGTAAAAGTTGCGGCGACCAAACATTATCAGGCACAGAATATTGCAATTAAGATTAATGTGCTGAAAAGACAGAATATTACCACTGCTGTAAAGAATGGGGCAAAAATAGCGTATTCCACTACAATGAAATCTCTTGGTGCCAAAGTTCCTTCAGAAGGTGGGAAACTTACTTATAAGTCCTTAGATACCAGTATTGTTTCTGTGGATTCCAAAGGTAATTTGAACTTTAAAAAGGCAAAGAAGCTTGGAAAAGTTACAATCCAGATCACTGCAGCGAAATCTTCTTCCTATGCTCCGGCAACCAGGAAACTGACGATCACTACGGTAAAAGGAACTCCATCTGTCAGCTGTGTACAGCAGCAGGAACGTAAGATCTATGATGGAGCATTCAATCTCGGGGCAAAAGCAGATCAGAATGCAACATTGGTTTATTCCAGCAGCAACAGTGCTATTGCATCGGTAGCTTCTGATGGAACGGTTACTTTGAAGGAATGGCAAGAAAACGATATTCAGAGAGAAGTGCAGATCACAGTTACTACAAAAAGTACAACGTTTTATAATGCAGCGAAGCCGGTAATTGTTAATCTTACTGTTATTAAAAAGAAAAATCTGCAGCAGAGAATTGAAGATGAAAAAATCAAATTTCCTGATGGGAAATTTTGGAACCATGTTGTAAACAGTTATTCAGATCTGACAGATAATCTGGACAGCAGCGGAGCTCCTGAAAGATTTCAGGATACGATCAGTGATGTTCCATGCAAACATCACGGAACTCAGAGCGGAATTGATCCGATACCAGGTAATGGCGAGTATGATTGCAATAAGTTTGACGGGGCTATCCAGTGTGATGGGTTTGCAAGAAAAGTATTTTATGATATCTGGGAAGGGCAGAGAGTATCAGGCCTTCAGAGAATATATGATAATAATGTTCAGGTAGGAGACTATGTGCGCATCAATAATAATGGACATTCGGCTATCGTTACAGAAGTTTACAGTGATTCATTTAAAGTGATAGAGTGTAATCTGGATGGGGACGGACGTCATCATAATTGTCTGCTGCGTCATAACTGGACATATAGTAAAAGCAGTGTAACTTATCGTGTACATGCTGTAAATTACAGCCTTAACTAATAGACTTTTGAAACTTTTCTTTACAAAACTTTCAAATCGTAGTATTGTATTGCATGAGAAAAGATTAACAAATCCCTTGTAAGGAGGCTATAAACATGGCTAGAACAAAGAAAGCTGCAACCAAGACAACTGTAAAAACGGCTTCAATAAGCGAGACTCCTGCAAAATCTGTAGTAACCGCATCCGAAGAGAAAGCCGTTAAGGCTGAGACAACGAAGACAGACGATGCAAAAGCTTCTGTAGAAACAAAAGCAGCTGAGAAGACAGCTGAGGTAAAACCTGCCGCTGAGAAACCAGTAGAAGAAAAAACAGCAGAAGTAAAATCTGCTGAAGAGAAAACAACAGCTGTAAAATCAGAAGAGCCAGCTAAGAAAACCGCTGCCAAGAAGACAACAACACGAAAAACAACTGCAGCTAAGAAAACAACAACCAAGACGGCTGCTAAGACAACAGCAGCTAAGAAAGCTGAGCCAGTGACAGAAGTATATGTTCAGTACTGGGGCAAAGAGATACATACTTCAGAGGTTGCTGACAGGATCAAAAAGATCTGGACAGAGGATATGGGCAAAAAAGCTTCTGAACTGAAAGATCTCAAAATCTACATTAAACCCGAAGATAATGGTGCACATTATGTGATCAACGGAGATGTTACAGGATTTATCGGACTGTAAACAAAATCTTCATCGAACAGTATTTTAAAAGATATATATTGGCCTGTTATAGAGAATGTCTATAGCAGGCTATTTCTTTTGCATATTTGACCAATTCCAAATAGCATGTTATTATTCATTTAAGTAATAACATACTAAATAGATAGGGATATGGTAAAATGAAACAGATATTATGCTTTGGAGATTCCAATACATGGGGATATGACGGAGAGAGCAGAGAGAGACTACCGTGGGGAGTACGCTGGACAAGCCTTCTCCAGGAAAAACTGAATAAAGAAGAATATCGCGTGATCGAGGAAGGACTGTGCGGAAGAACAACGGTTTTCGAAGATCCGCTCCGCGACGGAAGAAAAGGAACTGCACTTCTTCCCACACTTCTGGAAACACATGCCCAGGCGGATGTGATCACTCTAATGCTGGGAACCAATGACTGCAAAACTGTTTTTGGAGCATCCGCAGATGTAATTGGAAAGGGAATCACAAGACTGCTGGATCAGATCCAGGAATACGCACCAAGAGCGAAAGTCCTTCTCATGTCTCCCATCTATCTGGGAGAAAAAGTATGGCAGGAAGGATATGACCAGGAGTTTTCCAGAGAGTCTGTGATCGTTTCCAGAAATCTGCAGCCTGTTTATGAAAAAATCGCAGCTGAACGTCATATCAGTTTCCTTCCGGCAGCATCCTATGTACATTGCTGTGACGCAGATCAGGAACATCTGAATGCAGCAGGACATAAGAAATTTGCAGAGGTTGTATATCGAAAAGTACAGGAATTGCTGTAAATGAATATAGGATTTTAAGACTTTTGGATCTTATATAAAATAAAAAAGATGTTGTCTGGCAGGTTTTCAGTTCTGTCAGACAGCATCTTTTTTGCATGAGCTTAGATCAACTCAGCATAGTAATAGATCTACCTGCGCGTACAGATTTAGTACTGCTGGCCGCCCTGGGAGCCGCTGGACATCTGGCGTTCCTGTGCTTCGATCATCTTTTTGACCATATATCCACCTACGGATCCGTTCTGTTTGGAAGTCAGGTTTCCGTTGTATCCGTCTGTAAGCGGAACACCCAGCTCGTTTGCTACCTCATATTTGAAACGGTCAAGTGCGCCCTTTGCTTCCGGTACAACTGCTTTGTTAGAAGAAGTGTTACTTGGCATAATTCATTTCCTCCTTGGTTGTTATTTAGTTTACTGTTACATTGCTAGTATGTGAAAACCATAAAATAATACACTGGCAGTTAAAGGAAATTTAACATATAAAAATATTTCCGTCCATAAATTATACCGCGGTAAAAAGCCGAATGTATGGTTGCTTTTTGACGGGAGTTGCGGTTATAATAATCTCTGCATCACATATAATATCTGTCAGACAAAAAAAGTAAGGGGGTCCCGTGAAAAAGAAGCGTTATCCTACATACAAACGAAAATATAAACGAAAAAAACAGCCCAGGCGAAAAATACTCACAGCCATTATCCTGTGTGTCATCCTTGCAGTATGTAATGGCTGGATGCCGCCGCGGAGCCTGAAAGAGGTAAAAGATCAAAGCCGGATCTTCGGACAGGTATTTCTTACATATATAGAAGAAAATGCACAGATCCTCTGGGAAGATATTTCGGAATCCGCTTCCGATGCAGTGACAGGATTACTTAAACAATCTCAGACGAAGACAGGAGGGCAGACAGAATCTGTTTCTCTGGATCAGATTCCGGAATACAGCGGCAGTCCATATGTGGAGATCAATGGAAATATACCCTCTTTTTCTGATGAAAAAAGCGCAGGACCTGCATACGAATTTTATAGTGAACTAGATTCCCTGGGACGCTGCGGTTATGTAGAATCCAAGATCACACCGGAGCTGATGCCTGTCGAAGAGCGAGGAGCGATCGGAATGGTAAAGCCTACAGGATGGCATACTGTAAAATATGAAAATGTAGATGGCCGGTATCTGTATAATCGCTGCCATCTTATCGGGTATCAGCTGACTGGAGAGAATGCAAACAAGAAAAACCTTATCACAGGAACCAGATATCTCAATGTGACGGGAATGCTTCCTTTTGAAAATGAGGTTGCAGATTACGTGCACAGTACAGGAAATCCCTGCATGTATCGTGTAACTCCGTTTTTTAAGGGAGATGAACTGGTAGCCCGGGGTGTGGAAATGGAAGCCGAATCCGTTAAAGACCAGAAGATATCTTTCCATGTTTTTGTTTATAACATACAGCCGGGAATTGAAATTGATTATACTACAGGAAACAGCTGGGAAGAATAGAGTATATGGAGTAACGTCGGGGAAAATATTAATTTTTCATGAATTTACATGAATTAAATTGCACTTTTTTGGGCGTTATGCTAGAATCAGTTACAGAGTTATATGATTTTACCTATATAAAGGGGAGAAAAGGGATGTAACCCAAGGGCAGAATGGAGAGGTGAATTATGAATTTAGGAATTATTGCGCATAACAGTAAGAAAGTTCTGATTGAAGACTTCTGTATTGCATACAAGAATATCCTTGCCAAACATGAAGTATATGCAACCGGAACAACAGGAAGAAGAATCGAGGAAGCAACCAGTCTTCACGTTCACAAGTTTCTTGCCGGAAGTATAGGCGGAGACAAGCAGTTTATGGAGATGGTAGAGCGTCAGGATCTGGATATGGTGATCCTGTTTTATAACCCTGTCATGATGGACCCGGTAGAGCCGGATATCATGAGCATTGTCAAACGCTGCGACCAGTACAACATTCCGGTTGCTACAAATATTGCCACTGCGGAACTTCTGATCCTTGGACTGGCCCGCGGTGATCTGGATTGGAGATTAAATCTGAAATGAGAGTCATAGCAGGAAAAGCACGTAGATTAAACTTAAAAACCATTCCCGGAAATGAGACACGACCAACAACAGACCGTATTAAGGAAACTCTTTTTAACATTCTCCAGCCTGAAATACCGGGTTGTCGGTTTCTGGATCTGTTTTCCGGAAGCGGAGCGATCGGTATTGAAGCTCTGAGCCGTGGAGCCGAGTATGCCGTATTTGTGGAAAAAAATCCCAAAGCATGCACTTGTATCCGCGAAAATCTTTCATTTACAAAACTCACGGATGGTGGTAAACTGCTGAACATGGATGTGCTTCAGGCACTGCGTTCACTGGAAGGCGGAGAACCATTTGACTGTATTTTTATGGATGCACCATACGAACAGCATCTGGAACAACCAGTCCTTGAGTATCTGGCTGACAGCACTCTTGCAGATGAAAACACGCTGATCGTTGTGGAGGAAGATCTACATACGGATTTTTCTTATGTAGAGGACCTTGGATATCATCTGGTACGTTCCAAGGAATATAAAACCAACAAGCATGTTTTCCTAAAAAAATGAAAGAGAGACAGACATATGATAACAGCAGTATACCCGGGAAGCTTTGACCCGGCAACCTATGGCCATCTTGACATCATTAAGCGGGCAAGCATTTCATTTGACCGGGTTATAGTGGGAGTTTTGCATAATTCTGCAAAAAGTCCGTTGTTTTCTGTAGAAGAACGTGTTAAGATACTAACAAAGGCGACAAAAGATATCCCGAATGTGGAGGTGAAAGCATTCGAGGGCCTGTCAGTGAACTTTGCCAGGGAAAACCATGCCCAGGTGATTGTTCGAGGGCTTCGTGCTGTCACGGATTTTGAATATGAACTGCAGATGGCCCAGACTAATCGTGTTCTGGCACCGGATGTGGACACCGTTTTTCTTACAACCAGTCTGGAATATGCATACTTAAGCTCCACGATCATGAAAGAAGTTGCTAATTTCGGAGGAGATCTGAGCAAATTCGCTCCACGTGAGATTACGGATGCAGTCGAAGAGAAATTGAAAAAAAGAGAAACAGAGAAATAAGGAGAGTGTATTATGAGCAGCAGAATTGAACAGATTATTCAGGAGATTGAAGAGTATGTGGACAGCTGTAAATTCCAGCCTCTTTCCACTACCAAGATCGTAGTGAACAAAGAAGAGATTGAGGAGTATTTACGTGAACTTCGTCTGAAAACTCCGGATGAGATCAAACGTTATCAGAAGATCATCAGCAATAAGGATGCGATCCTTGAGGATGCTCAGGCTAAAGCTGACAGTCTGATCGCAGATGCTCAGGCCAAAGCTCAGGAACTTGTTACACAGCATGAGATCATGCAGAAAGCATATGCACAGGCAAATGAGACCATAAATGCTGCAAACAAGCAGGCTCAGGAGATTCTTGATTCTGCAACACAGGATGCAAACAGCATTCGTCTCAGTGCGATCACATACACAGATGATATGATGGCTAATATCGGTTCTGTCCTGAATCAGACACTTGAAGATGCCGGTGGTAAATACAAAGCATTTATTGATGCTCTGCAGAGCTGCCTTGAGGTTGTTAATCATAATCGTCAGGAGCTTGCACCACAGACTGCTCAGGCAGCGGCAATTTCCAATACCTTCCAGGATGATGACAGTTCTTCTATAACAAAAGAAGACGAAGATCTGTTAGACGATATCGGAGAAAACTAGGATCAGGAATATCGCACTGGCGTTCAGACATTTTGAAATAGCGTAGGGGATCAGTGACAAACTGTTTTCCAATACGCTTTTTGTCTGAGCCATGACGCAAAAGCCACCAAAAGAAGTCAGGAGCATAGAAGCAAGGTATCTGCTTTTCCATGGCAGTGGTGCGCCGGCAATCTGTTTCAGCCCGGTAGTTAGTTCCAGTGGTGCTGTGAACAGCATACAGCTTTGTGCATGAAATGGCCAGTAAAAGCTGATACTGGCGAGTATCAGTGAGAAGAGGAGAATATAGCCCCCGAGACGTGTGATGGTTTCAAATCCGTCCATGATCGAGACATCCAGGATGACTCCTATGGAGTCCTGTTGGTATGTCTCTTTTTTTATCTTGTTTACGCAGACAGAGTCCACGGTATGCCCGCGATATACAACGAAACGAAAAAACAGCATACAAAAGAGATCTGCCGCCAGAAAAGTGAGGATCATCTGTACTGCTGATATCTTATTTTTCAAGAGTATCCCGGAAAGATAGGAAATGATAAATGCGGGACTTGCATTACAGCTAAACGTAAGAAGATATTCCCCTTCTCTGCGGGAAATCTGCTGGTCTATGTACAGATCATGTGCCAGTTTGGCTCCCATAGGATATCCGCATAACAGACCCAGGATCAGAACATAGGCTCCAGCAGGTGAAAGCCCGAAAAACGTTTTCCAGAAGAAAGCAGATGGTTTCAGAAGCTTCCGGATATTTCCAGTTTTTAATAATGCTCCTGTCAGGATCAGAAATGGCAGCAGAGTGGGAATCATGATATTCAACCACAATCCAAGTCCATTTTTTACTCCGGTAAGAGCTTCTTTTGGGTGAAAAAGCAGAAAAAACAACAGGCAGATATAGAAAAATATGATTATTTTTCGTTTCATAAAAACAGGTCCTTGCTTTTTTTACAGTATATGATTATTATAAAAGACAAATGAATTTATGAAGCAGAAGGAGGCAGAATTTATGCCAGTATTAGAAAATTGTGAACCAAAGAGAGTTTTTCATTATTTTGAAGAAATCTGCAAGATTCCTCATGGTTCCAGAAATACAAAACAGATCAGTGATTTCCTTGTGGAATTCGCGAAGGATCATGGATTCAGATATGTACAGGATGAGCTGAATAATGTAGTGATCTACAAGCCAGGCACACCAGGATATGAGAATTCTCCCACAGTGATCATCCAGGGCCACATGGACATGGTATGTGAAAAACGACCGGATGTAGATCATGATTTTACAAAAGATGGTTTGAACATCTCTGTAAAAGATGGTTATATCACAGCCAACGGAACAACTCTTGGCGGTGATGATGGTATTGCAGTTGCTTATGGCCTTGCCCTTCTTGACAGTACAGATATTCCACACCCTCCTCTTGAAGTACTGCTCACGGTTGATGAGGAGATTGGTCTTCTTGGTGCAGTCGGTCTGGACTGCAGCGTGCTGAAGGGAAGAAGATTTATCAATCTGGATTCTGAAGCGGAGGGAAGTCTCTGGATCAGCTGTGCCGGCGGTCTTTCCGGTATCAGCCATATCCCTGTCCAGCGCGTAGAAGGAGAAGGAGAAAAGGTACAGGTCAAAGTCTGTGGACTTATGGGCGGACATTCCGGTGCCGAGATTGACAAGAACAGAGCGAATGCCAATAAACTTATGGGACAGTTTCTTTACGGACTTAAGAAAAAAGCGGAATATGCCCTTATTTCTCTTACAGGCGGACAGAAAGACAATGCCATTACAAGAGAGTGCACCGCAGAATTTCTTACGGATTCCGTTGCTGAGGTAAAAGCTTACGCAAAAGAGCTCCAGGAGCAGCTCCGTGAAGAATATACTGGTTCTGACGAAAACATTACTTTTGAAATAACAGAAAAGGGTACTGCAACAGCAGAGGTTCTTCATCCTACAAGTCAGGAAAAGATCGTATTTTATCTGCAGAATGTACCATTCGGAATCCAGAAAATGAGCGGAACCATCAAAGGCCTGGTGGAAACCTCCAGCAATATCGGTATCCTCCGTCTGGATAAGGACGAGCTTTTTGCAAGTTCCAGTGTAAGAAGCTCTGTAGACGCTGCATGCAGTGCATTATCTGATAAAATTGAATATCTCACAGAATTTCTTGGTGGTGACTATGAAGTACAGGGGGCATACCCGGCATGGGAGTACAGAAAGGAATCTCCATTACGAGATAAAATGGTTGCAGTTTTTGAGGAAATGTACGGACATAAGCCTGAAGTCGTAGCGATCCACGCAGGCCTTGAATGCGGGCTTTTCTATAAAAAAATGGAAGGACTGGACTGTGTATCTCTTGGACCGGATATGAAGGATATCCATACATCCGAGGAGGTTCTCAGCATTGCTTCCACAGAAAGAGTATGGAACTATCTTGTACAGGTCCTCAAAAATCTGAAAGACTGATCCCGTTCGGAGTATGTTCGAACTTTTACCCTGGAGAGACGTAAGGTTTCTCCAGGGTATTTTTATGCCCTGATAAAAAAATATTCATAAAATACAGAATTATACATATATATAGATTTGTGGATGCATCACACAAAAAGGAAAATAATTCTATAATTTTTTAATAAAAAATTGATAAACAATCCCTTTTTTTTCAAAACATATGTTATAATAAAAAATGTATGCCGCTGTCACCAAAACCAAAAAGAGACTGACGGCAGATGATAAGGAGCGAGCAACATGGAAATACAGTTATGGCGAAGTATTTTGTGCCCTTACGAGCTGGCTGTCAAAGAACTGACAGTCAAGTTTAAACATATGATAGAAGAGTATCACGAAAATGATCGTTATTCTCCCATTGAACAAGTCAGTGGAAGAGTAAAAAGTGTTTCCAGTATCCTGGAGAAAATGCAGCGTAAAGATATCCCGATCGAACAGCTGGAAACAGAAATGGAAGATCTGGCAGGAGTACGAATCATTTGTCAGTTTGAAGAAGATATCGATACCGTTGCTGCGATCATCCGAAAAAGAACAGATATGGAAGTCAAAAGTGAAAAGAACTATCTGACGCATATCAAGCAGAGCGGTTACCGGAGTTATCACATGATCCTTTATTATACAGTGGAGACTATTCATGGGCCGAAACGGCTTCAGGTAGAAATACAGATCCGTACCATGGCAATGAATTTCTGGGCAACGATCGAACATTCCCTTCAGTATAAATACAAAGGTGATATGCCTCCTCATGTAGCAGAACGTCTTAGTAAAGCATCCGATGCGATCATTTCGCTGGATCATGAAATGTCTTCTGTGCGCAATGAGATCATGGATGCCCAGAATTCATCTCAGATGCAGTCCAATCTTGTAAAGGATATTTTGAATAATATTGAAAATCTCTACCGTGTTTCCAGTGAACGGGAAGTCAGCAAAATACAGGATGAGTTCCTGCGGGTATTCAAAACCAAGGATCTGCGTCAGCTGGAACGCTTCCACAGGCAGCTGGATATCATTGCAGAGGGTTATCGTGCCCAGGCAGTCCATCACAGCATATGAACACAGGGCAGACAGTACTAATACACATACATACGAGGAATTATAAATGCAGGATTTTTTACCAGTTACAAGAGAAGATATGAAGTCAAGAGGCTGGGATGAGTTGGATTTTGTCTACGTGACAGGAGATGCCTATGTGGATCATCCGTCTTTTGGATCTGCGATCATTGGACGTCTTCTGGAAAGCAGAGGATATCGTGTAGGCATGATCCCTCAGCCTGACTGGCGAAAGAAGGAGAGCATCCAGGTGTTCGGGGAACCGCGCCTGGGTTTTCTCGTTACAGCAGGAAACATGGATTCCATGGTGAATCATTATACGGTTTCCAAAAAGCACCGAAGCACAGATGCCTATTCTCCGGGAGGAAAAATGGGATTAAGACCGGACAGGGCTTCTGTTGTATACAGCAATCTGATCCGGCAGACCTATAAACATACGCCTATCATTCTTGGCGGGATCGAAGCCAGCCTTCGAAGAATGGCACATTACGATTATTGGGAAAATAAGGTCAAGCACAGTATTCTGATCGATTCCGGTGCGGATCTGATTTCTTATGGAATGGGGGAACATTCCATCCTGGAGATCGCAGAAGCCCTGCAAAGCGGGATTCCGGTCCAGGAGATCACATATGTGGCAGGGACGGTTTTTAAAAGCCACGATATCAGCAGGGTTTACGATCCGGTGGTCCTTCCGTCATTTGAACAGGTACAGACTGATAAAAAAGCTTACGCGGACAGCTTTGCCATTCAGTACCGAAACACGGATCCATTTACAGCAAAGCCTCTGGCAGAATCTTATGGGAACCGTGGATATGTGATACAGAATCCACCATCTCAGCCTCTGACGCAGATGGAAATGGACGATGTTTACGATCTGCCTTATACAGGACGATATCATCCCATGTACCAGAAAGAAGGCGGGATCCCGGCACTGAAAGAGATCAAATTCAGTCTGACCAGCAACAGAGGATGCTTTGGAAGCTGTAATTTCTGTGCGCTGACTTTTCATCAGGGCCGCATCCTTCAGACAAGAAGTCACGATTCCATTCTGAAAGAAGCTGAAAAGATGACGGAGGATCCGGATTTTAAAGGCTATATCCATGATGTAGGAGGCCCTACGGCTGATTTTCGTTATCCTTCCTGCAAAAAGCAGCTGACAAAAGGAGTCTGCAAGGAGCGGCAGTGCCTGTTTCCTTCTCCGTGTAAGAATCTGACGGTAGACCACAAGGATTATCTTCAGCTTCTCAGAAAGGTCAGGAATATCCCCAAAGTTAAAAAAGTTTTTGTCCGTTCCGGCATTCGGTTTGATTATCTGATGGCAGACCCGGATAAAACTTTTCTTAATGAGCTTGTGAAATATCACGTCAGCGGTCAGCTGCGAGTAGCACCGGAGCATGTTTCTGATGAAGTCCTGAAGTTTATGGGCAAACCCAGGCACGAGGTTTATGAGGGCTTTCTGAAGGAATATGAAAAAGCAAATGCGCGGACTGGTAAGCAGCAATATGCCGTTCCGTATTTCATGTCGTCCCATCCCGGGTGTACAATGAAGGAAGCCGTGAAGCTTGCGGAATACGTCCGTGATCTTGGATTTACGCCGGAGCAGGTTCAGGATTTTTATCCAACGCCATCAACACTTTCTACCTGTATGTATTACACAGGAATCCATCCGCTGACAGGCGAAAAGGTATATGTGCCGAAAAATCCACACGAAAAAGCAATACAGCGAGCACTGATGCAGTATAAAAATCCGGAAAATCGCGAACTGGTCCTGGAAGGACTTAAGATGACCGGACGTATGGATCTGGTCGGCTTTGGACCGAAATGTCTGATCCGTCCCAGAGAGCTTCATAAAAAAGCCAAAAAAACACAGACAAGGAGTTCGGCACATGAAAGATACCAGAAAAAGAAAAACAAAAAAAGGTGATTTCGGTTATTTTAACAGCGAAAAAAAACGAAGACTCCTGATCACCGCAGGATTATTTTCGCTTCCACTGCTCATTTTCTTTGTGGCGTGGGCCGTCAACGGAACAAGAATGACAGTCTGGACGGTTCTGACCGTAGTAGGCTGTCTGCCAGGATGTAAATCCATGGTAAGCCTGATCATGATCCTGTTACGTCATCCTATGGATGAAAAGCTCTATAAAGAGATCCGCAAGCATGCCGGTGACCTGGTCATGTCCTATGAAATGTACATGACTTTTTATGAGAAAAGCGGTTATCTGGACGCTGTTGCCGTGTGCGGAAATACAGTAGTGGGTTATACCAGTGATCCAAAAGCAGATATCGCCTACCTTGCAGAGCAGTCACAGAAAATCATCCGTAAAAACGGATATAAAGTAGATGTAAAGATCCTGAGGGACCTGAAACCCTATCTGGAACGTCTGGATTCCATGAATGAGCACAAAGAATCTTTAAGAAATGGGATTAAATTCACGCCGGATGAGCGATACCCGGATCTTTCCAGGGAAGAACTGATCAAACATACGATCCTGGCAATCTGTCTGTAGGAGCATTATATAATGAAAGAATTTATCATTAACGAAAACGAGGCCGGACAGCGTTTTGACAAATATCTGGCCAAGCTTCTCCGTGAAGCTCCAAAGAGCTTTTTCTACAAAATGATGAGGAAAAAAAATATCACGCTCAATGGAAAAAAAGCCACCGGGAATGAAAAGCTGTTTTCAGGAGATCATGTAAAACTGTTTTTAAGTGATGAAACATTTGAAAAATTCAGCGGAAATGATTCTGCTCCACGGGCACATTATGCTCTGGATATCATTTACGAGGATGAAAATATCCTGTTGATCAACAAACCGGCAGGAATGCTTTCTCAGCCTGCTGATGACGGAACCCCTTCACTGGTAGAATATCTGACCGGCTATCTTCTGAAAAATGGCTCTCTTACAGAGAATGATCTGAGAACCTTTCGTCCTTCCGTATGCAACCGCCTTGACCGCAATACCAGCGGGCTGATAGCGGCAGGCAAAAGCCTTTCCGGTCTGCAGGAACTTTCAGGGATGTTCAAGTCCAGGGAACTTCATAAATATTACCTCTGTCTTGTGGAGGGAGTTTTAAAAGAAGAAAGATATATCAAAGGTTATCTGGCAAAAGATAAAAAAAGCAATAAAGTAACCATCTATAAACAAGAGAAAGAAAATGCCCTTCCAGTGGAAACAAAGTATTATCCGTTGGGTACCAATGGAACCCGTACCCTTCTTAAGGTTGAACTGATCACAGGACGTGCACATCAGATCCGAGCTCACCTTGCTTCGGAGGGACATTCGATTGTTGGTGATCCCAAATATGGAAAAGCCGATAAAAAACTGAAAGGACAGCTGCTTCATTCTTTTCGAATGGAGTTTCCATCTATGAAAGGAAGCCTGTCATATTTATCCGGGAAGGTCTTTACGGCACCGCTTCCGGAAATCTTTCTCAGAACACTAAAAGAGGAAAAGTTGGAGGAGAGTTATTATGAAAATCTGGAATGAAATATGGGATTACGTCAAGATGATCATCATCGTGGTAGTTGTAGTCCTGGTTATCAACAATGTAGTACTGATCAATGCAAAGATCCCGTCAGAATCTATGGAAAATACCATTATGACCGGAGATCGTATCTTTGGCTATCGTCTGGCCTATGGTCTGAATATGGATGTATTTGGTCACGAGATCTCAAAAAAATGGAAAGATCCGGAACGCTTTGACATTGTGATCTTCAAATATCCGGATGATGAGTCCCAGCTGTTCATCAAACGTATCATCGGTCTTCCAGGAGATAAAGTAGAGATCAAAGATGGTAAAGTTTATATCAATGATTCAGAGACACCTCTGGATGATTCCTTTGTGCCGGAAACTCCTCTTGGAAGCTTCGGACCATACGAAGTACCGGAAAACTGTTACTTTATGATGGGAGACAACCGTAACAATTCCAAGGATTCCCGATACTGGCAGAATACGTATGTACAGTTTGATCAGATCGTCGGAAAAGCGGAGATCCGTTATTTCCCATCCATCAAACTTCTAAATTAAAGGGCAGACTTTATGGCAACATGGAACAGCAGAGGACTTCGTGGTTCTACTCTGGAGGAACTTATCAATCGTACCAATGAGCAGTACAGGGAAAAGGGACTGGCCCTCATACAGAAAATTCCGACACCTATCACTCCGGTTAAAATGGATAAAACCTCCAGGCATATCACGCTGGCATATTTTGAACAGAAAAGTACCGTAGATTATATCGGAGCAGTACAGGGAATCCCTGTCTGCTTCGATGCAAAAGAATGCTGTGTAAAAACTTTTCCCCTTGCGAACATTCATCCTCATCAGGTAGCATTTATGGATGAGTTTGAAAAGCAGAAGGGGATTGCTTTTTTTCTGATCTATTTCAGCGCAGATAATGTTTTTTATTATCTTACCCTTCGTAAGCTGAAGGAATTCTGGAAAAGGATGGAAGACGGCGGACGAAAAAGTTTTCGTCGGGAAGAGCTGGACGAGGAATTTTATCTTTCCGGAAAAAATGGATTTCTGGTTCCTTATCTGGAAGGGATCCAGAAAGATCTGCAATTACGGGATTGACTTTTGGAAAGGTTTCCTATATAATCAAATTTAAGTTTTTCTGTGGTAGCATGGTAGCGAATTAAAGTGAAACACAGGAAATCTCAAAACGTGTTACGGAGGAAATGAACATGCAGCGTATTTTTCATACACCTGAAGGTGTGCGGGACATTTATGGAGAGGAATGCAGCCGCAAAAAACGGCTCCAGAAGGAGCTCCACCAGGTGTTTTCAAGATATGGATATGAAGATATAGAAACACCGGGATTTGAGTATTTTGAAGTGTTCAGCAATGAAGTAGGAACGATCCCATCCAAGGATTTATATAAATTTTTTGACAGAGAGGGAAACACACTTGTTCTCAGACCTGACTTTACACCGTCTGTTTCCAGAGCATGTGCAACTTATTTTGATCCGGAAAAAGGACCTGTAAGACTTTGTTATACCGGAAATACATTTATCAACAATTCCAGTTACAGAGGTCAGATGAAGGAAAATACTCAGATGGGTGTTGAGCATATGGGAGATGATTCTGCAGCAGCAGATGCTGAGATCCTTGCTATGACTGTGGAGTGTCTGAAGGCAGCAGGACTTACCGAATTCCAGGTTAGCGTAGGCCAGGTAGATTATTATAAATCCCTGCTTGCAGAGGCAGATCTGGAGCCGGAGATAGAAGAGCATCTTCGTGAGCTGATCTCTCAGAAGAATTATTTTGGTGTGGAAGAGCTTCTTAAGGGACAGAATTTAGGCGATAACCTTTCCAAGGCTTTTGCTGAACTGCCTCAGATGTTCGGTTCAGCAGAAGTGCTGGAAAAAGCAAAAAAGCTCACCTCCAATCCGGAAGCACTTTCTGCAGTAAAACGACTGGAAGAAATTTATGAGATCCTGAAAGTATACGGCTGTGAGAAATACATTGCTTTTGATTTTGGAATGCTCAGTAAGTTCCGTTATTATACAGGGATCATTTTCCAGGCTTATACATATGGAACCGGTGAACCCCTGATCAAGGGCGGACGCTACAACGAATTGATGAAGCATTTCGGAAAACCGGCCTCTTCCATTGGATTTGCCATTGTGGTTGATAACCTGATGCTCGCGCTTTCCAGACAGAAGCTGACCGTTCCGGCTGGCGATAAAACCATTGTGATCACTTATGATCCGGGAAATCTGAAAAAAGCGATCCAGGAAGCAATGGAGCTTCGGAATAAAGGTAAAAAAGTGGCATTGTGCCCGGCAAAGGAGGAGCAGGACTGATGAGATATCTTACATTTGCCCTCACAAAAGGGCGTCTGGCCAGCAAAACACTGGATATGTTTGAGAAGATCGGTATTACATGTGAGGAGATGCGTGACAAAGATTCCCGAAAGCTGATCTTTACCAATGAGGAACTGAAGCTGAAGTTTTTCCTTGCAAAAGGTCCGGATGTGCCGACTTATGTAGAGTATGGTGCAGCAGATATCGGTATCGTAGGTAAGGATACCATTCTGGAAGAAGGAAGAAAGCTATATGAGGTTATGGATCTTGGATTTGGAGCATGCCGCATGTGCGTATGCGGCCCTGAAAGCGCCAGAGAAGTCCTGAATAACAATCAGCTGATCCGTGTAGCTACAAAATATCCAAATATTGCAAAGGATTACTTCTATAACAAAAAGCATCAGACTGTGGAGATCATTAAGCTGAACGGTTCCATCGAGCTTGCACCGATCGTAGGACTTTCCGAGGTTATCGTGGATATCGTGGAAACCGGAAGCACCCTTCGCGAGAATGGCCTGAAGGTGCTGGAAGAAGTCTGCCCGCTGTCTGCACGTATGGTAGTCAATCAGGTCAGCATGAAAATGGAAGATGAACGGATCCGCAAACTGATCACAGAACTTCGAGGTGTGATCAAATAAACTGAATAACAGATGAACCTCCAAAATACAGAAAGAAGGCAGAATTTATTATGCGTAAGGTAAAACTCACCAAAGAATCTACAAAAGATATTCTGGAAACTCTCTTAAAAAGAAGCCCTAATAATTATGGAAAATACGAGGATGCAGTAGCAAATATCCTTGCCAAAGTAAAAGCAGAGGGAGATACCGCGTTATTTGCATTTACCAGAGAATTTGATAAAGTCGAAGTGACAAAGGATACGATCCGTGTAACCCCTGAGGAGATCGAGGAAGCATACAAGCTGGTAGATCCTTCCCTGATCGATGTGATCAAAAAAGCATTGGTGAATATCCGCAGCTATCACGAAAAGCAGCTTCAGAACAGCTGGTTCACAAGCACAACAGACGGAACCATGCTTGGTCAGAAGGTAACCGCTCTGAACTGTGTAGGTGTTTACGTTCCCGGTGGAAAGGCTGTATATCCGTCTTCCGTGCTTATGAATATCGTTCCTGCAAAAGTTGCCGGTGTTGACCGTATTGTAATGACAACACCTCCTGGAAAAGACGGAAAAGTAAATCCAAGCACACTTGTTGCTGCCAACGAAGCCGGAGCAGATGAAATCTATAAAGTGGGTGGTGCACAGGCCATCGGAGCACTTGCATATGGAACCGAGAGTATTCCAAAGGTTGACAAGATCGTAGGACCCGGAAATATTTTTGTTGCGCTTGCAAAAAAGGCAGTTTATGGATACGTAAGCATTGATTCTATTGCCGGTCCAAGCGAGATCCTCGTTCTTGCAGATGAGACTGCAAATCCTCGTTATATTGCAGCAGATCTTCTTTCTCAGGCAGAACATGATGAGATGGCATCTGCGATCCTGATCACAACAAATGAGGAATTTGCAGATCAGGTAGATAAAGAAGTCAGAGGTTTTGTTGAGGTACTTTCCAGAAAAGCCATTATTGAGAAATCCCTGGAGAACTTTGGTTATATCCTGATCGCAGAAGATATGGACGAGGCCATTGAGGCTGCCAATGAAATTGCTTCTGAACATATGGAGATCGTCACAAAGAATCCTTTTGAAGATATGATGAAGGTACGAAATGCAGGTGCGATCTTTATCGGAGAGCACAGCTCTGAACCCCTTGGAGATTATTTCGCAGGACCAAACCATGTGCTTCCTACCAATGGAACTGCCAAATTTTTCTCCGCACTTTCTGTAGATGATTTTATCAAAAAATCCAGTATTGTATATTATTCCAGGGAAGCACTCCGAAAGATCCACAAGGACATTATCCAGTTTGCCACATCGGAACAGCTGACTGCACACGCAAATTCCATTGCAGTCCGTTTTGAGGAAGAGGACAAGGAGAACGAATAATGGCAAGAGAAGCACTGATCGAAAGAAACACAAAAGAAACGCAGATACGTCTGCAACTGAATATTGATGGAACAGGAAGTTCCGATATTGATACAGGCATTGGCTTTTTTGACCATATGCTGGACGGTTTTACGCGCCATGGACTGTATGATCTTACGCTGAGAGTCCACGGTGATCTGAATGTAGATGATCATCACACCATTGAAGATACAGGGATCGTCCTTGGAAACGCTATCCGTGAGGCAGTTGGCGACAAAAAAGGAATCAAACGTTACGGCAGCTGTATCCTTCCTATGGATGAAGTGCTTGTGCTCTGCGCAGTAGATCTTTCCGGAAGACCTTATCTTGGATGGGATGCAGCGTTTTCTACGGAAAAAATAGGAGATATGGCTACAGAGATGGTAAAGGAATTCTTTTATGCAGTATCCTATTCCGTAGCAATGAATCTTCACATCAAGGTTCTTTCCGGAGGAAACAGCCATCATGTGGCAGAGGCCATGTTTAAAAGCTTTGCGAAAGCCCTTGATGCAGCAACACAGTACGATTCCCGGATCACAGACGTGCTTTCTACCAAGGGAAGCCTCTGATACAGAAGGAGACCACTTATGAACAAACAGTTGATCCCATGCCTTTATCTTCATTCAGAAAAGGCGGTAACCGGATTTGGACAGAGAAATCTTTTCGGAGACGGAAATGTAGAAACACTTGCAAAATTTTACGGTGACAATGGGGCAGATGAGCTTCTGGTATTTGACTTTTCTTCCGCAGATGCAGAGCATGACCGTGCGATCGGAAAAATCCGTGATATCTGTCAGGTATCTGAGATCCCGGTGATCGCAGCGGGAAATATCAAACGTATGGAAGATGTAAAAAAGCTGATCTATGCGGGATGTGCCAAAGTTGTACTGAATTTTTCGAAAGAGAATAATATCAAGCTTCTGGAAGAAGTATCCCGGCGCTTTGGAAAAGAGCGTATGATGATCAGCATCTCTGATCTGAGAGAATTCACAGAAAATCAGGATCTGATCGAAACATATGCAGACACTGTTCTGGCTTTGGACACTGTCGAAAATGAAATTGCAGAGATTTCTCAGATTTCCATTGTTCTTCATACCGATGAAAACAGATCTGAGAACGTTCTGGAGCTTTTAGGAGAACCAGCTGTGTCCGGACTTTGCGGTGCTTATGTAAGCAGTCTTGAAAATGATCTGCATACATTTAAGGAAACCTGCGAAGAAGCCGGAATTCCGGTAAACACATATAAAAGTAATATTGCATGGTCGGACTTTAAATTAAACAGTGACGGAATGGTTCCGGTTATTGTCCAGGATTACCGGACGGATGAAGTACTGATGCTGGCCTATATGAATGAGCTTGCTTTTAACACAACATTGAAGCTTGGAAAAATGACATACTGGAGTCGCAGCCGGAATGAGCTCTGGACCAAAGGTCTGACATCCGGACACGTACAGTATGTAAAGTCTCTTACTATTGACTGTGATAATGATACGATCCTTGCCAAAGTGGAGCAGATTGGCGCAGCCTGCCATACAGGAAACCGTACCTGTTTCTTCAAACCGCTGCTGAAAAAAGAGTACGATGATACCAACCCACTTCACGTGTTCCAGAATGTGTATGATGTGATCACTGACCGAAAAGAACATCCAAAGGAAGGTTCCTATACCAATTATCTTTTTGATAAGGGAATTGACAAGATTTTGAAAAAAGTCGGTGAAGAATGCACAGAGATCGTCATTGCAGCCAAAAATCCAGATAAAGAAGAGATTAAATACGAAATTTCAGATTTTCTTTATCATATGATGGTACTTATGGTGGAAAAAGGAGTCAGCTGGGAAGAAATCACCAAAGAATTGGTAAAAAGATAAATTATATATCATTCAGGAAAAAAGCTTTTGTACGTCGGATCAGAATGAACGGTTACGAAAGCTTTTTTCTGTTTTCCCGGAATCTTAAAAGAATATGTACAATTTCGGTTAGGCATGATATACTTATCGTCAAAAGTGCGGAAATATAAAAAAGGAAAAGGGAAACAACCAATGATCAAAATTGATGACTGGGTGATTGAAAAAGGAGAGAAGGCACAGGGGAAAATTAAGATCACAGGATACGGCATAGCAATGCCGGCAACTGTGATATGCGGAGTGAAAGACGGACCGACGATACTGATCACAGCGGGAATACACAGTGCGGAGTATGTAGGAATCCAGGCGGCAATGGAACTTGCAAAAGAATTTCAACCGGAAGAACTGAAGGGAAATGTGATCATCGTTCCACTGGTCAATGTCAGTGGCTTTGAGCATCGCACCATGAGTCTGGTCTATGAGGATGGCAAGAACCTGAACCGCGTTTTCCCCGGAGATCCTGAGGGAACAGCTGCAGATCGTATTGCCTATGCTATAGTGACAAAGCTTTTTTCCATAGCAGATTATTATATCGACCTGCATAGCGGAGATGGGTTCGAACAGCTTCATCCCTATGTTTATTATGTAGGGGTTGTAGATGAAAAGACAGCAGAGAAATCATTACATATGGCACGGCATATCGGCGTAAAATATGTGGTCCGTTCCACAACCGCCACAGGTGGCGCCTACAATTATGCTTCTTCTCTTGGAATTCCAAGTATTCTCATCGAAAGAGGCGGACACAGCTACTGGACCTGGGAGGAAGTAGAACAGGATAAAAGAGACGTCCGTCACCTTGTTTTTCATCTCCAGGGAAAGAAATGTCATGGTCTGAAGCATTACCGTCAGATGCTTCTTGAAAATGTAGTCTATGAATATGCGCCGTATACCGGATGCTGGTATCCATCCAAGAAGCCTGGAGAGTACTTCTTTAAGGGAGAAGAATTGGGTGAACTGAGAGATTACTATGGAAATTTACTTTACACATCTATTGCAACTGAAAACGGAGTCGTACTTTATCAGACAGCCAGTCTGAACATTATTGAAGACGGACCAATGATCGCATATGCAGCGATCACGGAGACTCTGACCTGATAGTAAACAACCTTTTCAGAACGCTTCTGTCTGAAATCATATTGAAACAGTAAGAAAACCGGGTTTTACCATTTGCTATTCTATTTGTAAAAATAGCGAGGTAAAATCCGTGTTTTTTTAGCAGATTAGATAAATCCAATTGTCAAATCCCCCATGGGGGATATATACAATTCAAGCATCTTTAACAAAATTTATGAGTTTTCTAAAAATATAACATTTTTCCATAGACATAAACTATAGTTTTATCATATAATGTTTCAGTAATTTGACAGCATTTGCTGATTTTCACATCAGCCGTTGTAAGTTCTGAGTGGATTAATAGGGAAACCGGTGTAAATCCGGTACGATCCCGTCACTGTAAGGGGAAATCCTCAGACAAAGTACCACTGGTCGAGTGCGTGAGAAATAGACCGGGAAGGTGTCTGAGGGTAAGGATCCTAAGTCAGGAGACCTGCTTGCAATTGTTTTAAAATGATTCTTACGGAAGATAGGAAGCATATTTATTTTGTGTGCCCGTATTTCGTCACGGGCTTTTTTCGTGCAAATTTTCTAAAATTCCATGCATATTCTGCATATTAAGAATCCAATAGTTTCTTTTATCTAACTAAATTAAAACGGCAATGTTAAAATCGCATCAAATGAGGAAAGGAGTAAAACGTGACAAAGAAACAAGTAGGAAAAAGATTTCTCCAGATCATCATTGTATTATTTGGAATCAGCTTTTTCACATTTGGACTGACCTACCTGTCACCTGGTGATCCTGCGGAGATCATGCTGACAGAGTGTGGTAATCTTCCTACACCAGAGCTTCTGGAACAGACAAGACATGAGCTTGGCCTTGATCAGCCCTTTCTCGTGCAGTATGGTTCCTGGCTGAAGGGTGTTGTTACAGGAGATATGGGACAGTCCTATTCTTTCAAAATGCCGGTAACAGATAAACTGGTATCCTGTTTCTGGCCGACGCTGAGGATGTCGTTGCTGGCACTTCTGATGATGGTCATTATTTCCATACCGCTTGGAATCCTGGCCGCTGTATATCAGAACAAATTCCCGGATTATTTTGTGAGAGGAATTACCTTTGTGGGAGTATCTGTTCCAAGCTTCTGGCTGGGCCTGATCCTTCTCAGCATCTTTGGTGTTCAGCTTCGCTGGATCAATGTTGCAGGAGGCAGTACGGATTTTAAATCCATGATCCTCCCGGCGCTGACTCTTGCACTTGCCATGTCTGCAAAATATACCAGACAGGTAAGAAGTGCAGTGCTGGAGGAACTTCATCAGGATTATGTCACAGGTGCAAGAATGCGTGGAATCAAGGAAAGCGTCATTCTCTGGAAACACGTCCTTCCTAATGTTATGCTTCCGCTGGTAACGCTGTTGGGACTTTCCCTTGGAAGTCTTCTGGGAGGTACTGCAGTTGTAGAGATCATTTACAACTGGCCTGGAATGGGAAATATGGCAGTAAAGGCGATTTCCTGTCGTGACTATCCTCTTGTACAGGGCTATGTACTTTGGATCGCGATCCTGTACATGTGCATCAACCTGCTTGTGGATCTGTCCTATACTTATCTCGATCCAAGACTTAAGGAGGATAGATAATTGAAAAAGGTATTACGAACATTCAAAGAAAATAAACAGTTCACTCTTTTCTTCATTCTGGGTCTCGTGGTGATCGGAATTGCAATCTTTGCGCCGCAGCTCTCACCATATGATCCACTGAATGCAGTTATGACCGAATCACTGCAGGAGCCAAGCTCCGCTCATCCGTTCGGAACGGATAAGCTTGGACGAGATCTTCTTTCCCGTGTTATCTTCGGAACAAGAACCTCTCTGATCATGACCTTATGTCTGGTTGCAGTGATCTTTGTCATCGGTACATTTTTAGGAGTTATTGCCGGATATTTCGGCGGCGTTGTGGATGCAGTGATCATGCGTATCGCAGATATGATGATCTCCTTCCCTGGGCTTGTACTGGCCATTGCCATTGCCGGTATGCTTGGACCAAACCTGGTCAATGCCGTTATCTCCATTGCGGCTGTAAGCTGGACAAAATATGCCCGTCTTGCACGAAGTATGGTCTTGAAAGTCAAGAAGAGTCTTTACATAGAGGCAGCTATAGTAAACGGAACAAAGACCTGGAAAATTCTTCTTGTACACATTCTTCCCAACATGGTAACCCAGATGGTGGTAACTGCGGCAGCAGATATCGGAACTATGATGCTGGAGCTGGCTTCCCTTTCATTCCTGGGATTTGGTGCAACTGCGCCGACACCGGAGTGGGGACTGATGCTGAATGAAGGAAGAACCTACATGGCAAAGGCGCCATGGCTTATGATCTACCCTGGTATCGCTATCGTAATCTGTGTTGTTGTTTTCAACATGCTTGGAGACAGCATCCGTGATGTACTGGATCCGCGCCAGGATCAATAAAACAACTCTGTAACAAACCAACACCATATGATCAGTATATTATCTTTAGGAGGATGAAATGAGAAATAATGTAGTTAAAAAAGTGCTGGCTGCTACACTTGCATGTATGATGACCCTTTCAATGGCAACAGTGGCTCAGGCAAAAGGTGACAAAAAAAGTGATAAGGAGATCACCATCGGAGTAACAAGCTTTGCAGATACACTGGAGCCGACAGAGCAGTATTTCAGCTGGGTTGTATCCCGTTATGCGATCGGCGAGTGCCTTACAAAATTCGATGAGAACGGTGAGATCGTTCCATGTCTTGCGGAAGAGTGGGAAAACAGTGACGATGGAAAAACATGGACCTTCAAGATCCGTGAGGGCGTAAAATTCTCCAACGGTGACGATATGACACCGGAAATGGTAAAAGCCTCCATCGAACGTACCGCTGAAAAGAGTGACCGTGTTCCGGAATTCTTTGATCTCGACAGCCTCGAAGTTGACGGACAGAACCTGATCTTCCATCTGAACAGAGCAAATGCAAACATGGCCGGATGCCTTGCAGACCCGCTGTTTCTGATCGTAGATACAAATGTAGATGATTCTACATTTGCCATGGAAGGACCGATCTGTACAGGACCTTACGCAGTAGAGTCCTTCAGCCCGACGGATTCCTGTATCGTAGTAAAAAATGAGAACTACTGGGATGGAGAAGTTCCCCTTGATAAAGTTACACTGAAATGTGTGGATGACCAGACAACACGTTCCATGGCTCTTCAGACAGGTGAGATCGATATCGCTTACAACCTGAAAACAGAGAACCTGGTTGAGTTTGAGGGAAATGACAATTACGACATCCAGGAGCTTCAGTCTCTTCGTTCCACCTATGCATTCATGAACCAGAATGAGGATCATGCACTCAGCGATAAGGCTCTTCGCCAGGCACTTCTTCGTGGCCTTGACAAGGAAACATACTGCAACACTCTTCTTGAGGGTGGCGCAACAGCTGGTAAAGCACCGGTTCCTCCAACACTTGACTTTGGATTCGATGATCTGAAGGATGAGAATTCCTATGATCCGGACAGCGCAAAGAAGATCCTTGATGAGGCCGGATACAAAGATGTTGACGGTGACGGATTTGTAGAAACTCCTGACGGAGATCCTCTTGTTCTTGATTTTGTTATCTACACAAGCCGTGCCGAGCTTGGTGTATACGCACAGGCAGCACAGGCCAGTCTGAAGGAGATCGGTATCAACGTAAACCTGAACACAGTAAGTTATGAGACACTTCTTGACATGAGAGATTCCGGTCAGTATGACCTTCTGATCTGGAACGTGCTGGTAGCAAACACTGGAGACCCTGAGAACTACTTAAGAGAGAACTGGTACAGCTCCTCTGCAAACAATACTGCAGGATACAATAACCCGGAGGTTGACAAGCTTCTTGACGAGCTTGCGCAGACATTTGATGAGGACAAGAGAAAAGATCTCATCATCGATATTCAGCAGGATATCATGGATGATGCTGCAACTGTATTCTTTGGTTATGAGACAACCTACCTCTTCTCCAACAAAAAGGTAACAGGTGTTAAGATGTATCCAATGGATTATTACTGGCTGACAAAGGATATCACTCTTGCCGAGTAAAGGAGCGCTTATTTATGCTTGAGATCAAGGATCTTTCCGTTCAGTACGGAAAACAGGCACCTACCATTGAACATTTCAACCTTTCCATGAAGAAGGGGGAGATCATCAGTGTGGTAGGCGAGAGTGGAAGTGGAAAAACAACCGTGATTCGTGCTGTCCTCGGCGCACTTGGCGGAGGTGGCCGGGTCAGCACCGGAGATATTCAGTTTCACGGACATTCTCTGCTTTCCAATACAAAGAATGAATGGAGAAATTTAAGGGGTACCCGCATTTCCATGATCTTCCAGGACTGCGGCGGAACCCTGAACCCTATCCGTAAGATCGGAAGTCAGTATGTGGAATATATCTGTACACATACAGATGTATCCAAAGCAGAAGCATGGAAGAAAGGCTGTTCCATGCTTCAGAAAATGCGTCTTCCGGACGCAGAAAATATCATGAAAAGTTATCCACACCAGCTTTCCGGTGGTATGCGCCAGCGAGTTGGTATTGCCATGGCCATGACTTTTAACCCGGAGCTGCTTCTTGCAGATGAGCCGACTAGTGCGCTGGACGTTACTACACAGGCACAGATCGTACGCCAGATGATGGAGCTCCGTGATGATTTCGGAACCGGTATCATCATTGTTACTCATAACATTGGCGTAGCAGCCTATATGGCAGATCAGCTTGTTGTTATGCAGAACGGAAAAGTTGTGGATCAGGGAACACGAGATGAAGTCATGGAGCATCCGACCAGTGACTATACAAAGAAACTGCTGGCTGCAGTGCCGGAAATGGAGGGACAGCGTTATGTTTAAGGAATCCGATATCGTACTCAGTGCAAAACATATCGTAAAACAGTTCCCGGCTTCCGGCGGCAGAACTTTAACAGCCTGCAACGATGTGAACCTGAACGTTTATAAAGGAAAAACTCTGGGAATCGTAGGAGAGAGTGGCTGCGGTAAATCAACCTTTGTCCGCATGGTCATTTCTCTTGACAAACCGACCAGCGGAGAGATCCTTTACCATGGAAAAAACCTCTCTGATCTTTCCAAAAAAGAAACCTGGCTGAACCGTCAGAACATGCAGATGGTCTTCCAGGATCCGTTGGCGTCCTTTGACCCGAAAATGAAGATCGTGGATATTCTCACAGAACCCCTGATCAATTACGGAAAGCTGAAAAGAAGCGAAAAGGAATCCAAGGCCAGAGAACTCCTGAAAATGGTAGAGCTTCCTGAAGATTTTACAGACCGCTATCCCCATAATATGAGTGGTGGTCAGCGTCAGCGTATCAGTATTGCCCGGGCACTTTCCCTGGAACCGGAGATTCTGGTGTGCGATGAGGCTACCTCTGCACTTGACGTTTCCGTACAGGAATCCGTGATCCGGCTTCTGGTACGTCTCCAGAAGGAGAAAAACATCAGCATGCTTTTTATCTGCCATGACCTGGCTCTGATCCGTTCCTTTGCTCATCAGATTGCTGTCATGTACCTCGGGAATATCGTGGAGGTAATTCCGGGAGAGGATGTTACGGAAAAGTCTCTTCATCCATATACACAGGCTCTTCTGGGGGCACAGTTTTCCATTCATATGGATCAGAACAAAAAGATCGAGAGCATCGAAAGTGAGGCCCCCAGCCCTCTGGATGTTCCTCATGGCTGTCCATTCCAGAATCGTTGCGAACACTGCATGGAGAAATGCAGGACGATCCGTCCTGTGCTCACAGAAGTAGAGTCCGGACATGAAGTAGCCTGCCATTATGTAACGGAAAAATAAAGAAATGCACAAAACAGTATGATTTTTAAAAACTTTCTGCTGCTGTCGAAGACGGAGATATCCAATATACAATAGGTGTTGTAGTATATAATCAGGACAGCCCGGAAATGAACATGTTCATGAATTATTACAGAGAATACATCGCGCTGACAGGTGGTTCCTCCGCAGGAAACTACATGCATCTTCAGAAAACGATCGGTGTTCTGAAAGCTCTGGCTGAGAAGGAGGGGCTGACTTATTCCGAGGATGTTGAGAAGCTTGCATATACAGTGGAAGATGTGCAGAAGCGTATGGAAGAAAAATAAACAGAGATTTTGAAAAAGAGCTGGGCCGCCTTATATGGTTCAGCCCTTTTTCATCATATAAAATACTTTTTTATGTAAAAAAACGAAAAATCCTCTTTACTTTCTAAAGTTAATATAATAAAATCTATAAATATGTGTAAAACTGGTTTAAAAGCAGAAATCATGGGGATGCATAAGCAAAATCCCTCATGTTCTGTAATTTTAAAGCAGAAACATGGAAGGGAGAGAAACAATGACAACAGCACATATTTGTATAATGGCAGCCATTATCGTCTATCTGGGTGCAATGATCTTTGTAGGTTATCTTTGCTCCAAGAACAATAATGACAGTTCTGATTTCTATCTTGGAGGACGAAAGCTTGGACCACTTGTCACAGCTATGAGTGCAGAGGCTTCTGACATGAGCAGCTGGCTTCTGATGGGCCTGCCGGGACTTGCTTATCTTACCGGTATTGCAGATGCAGGCTGGACAGCCATTGGCCTTGCGATCGGAACTTACGTAAACTGGAGGATCGTGGCAAAAAGAATCCGCCGCTACACACATGTGGCAGGAAATTCCATTACATTGCCATCCTTTTTCAGTAATCGTTACAGAGATGAGAAAAAGATCCTGCAGTCTATCGGAGCGATTTTTATCGTGATCTTTTTTATTCCGTATACAGCTTCCGGATTTGCAGCCTGTGGTAAACTTTTTGCAAGTCTCTTCGGTGTAAAATATCTGCCAGCTATGATCATCAGTGCACTGGTCATCGTTGGATACACCACACTGGGAGGATTCCTGGCAGCATCTACCACGGACTTTATCCAGAGTATCATCATGTCCATCGCTCTTGTGATCGTATTTGTATTCGGGATCAGCACAGCAGGTGGTATTGAAGCAGTTGCAGACCATGCAAGATCACTGCCCGGATATCTGACTATGTTTACTACATATGATCCAACAACCGGAACAGAACAGGCATATCCACTGCTTAATATCATTTCCATGCTTGCATGGGGACTTGGATATTTCGGAATGCCGCATATTCTTCTTCGTTTCATGGCGATCGAAGACGAAGAGAAGCTTACACTTTCCAGAAGAGTAGCAACTACATGGGTAGTGATCTCACTGGCAGTAGCAGTACTGATCGGTGTGGTAGGACTTGGAATGACAGCAGCAGGAGAGTTTGACCTTCTGGAAGGCTCCGCATCTGAGACAATTATCGTTCAGATCGCAGATCTTCTCAGTAAACATGGTGTAATTGCAGCAATCCTTGCAGGACTCATCCTTGCAGGAATCCTGGCATCCACCATGTCAACTGCAGATTCTCAGCTCCTGGCAGCATCCTCAGCAGTTTCTTCCGACCTTCTCGGAAGTATCCTGAAGGATAAAGAAACAAAAAAAGAAAGCATGGTAGCCGATAAGATCACGCTTCTTCTCATCGCAGTAGTAGCCATGTTTATTGCCCGCGACCCGAACAGCTCTGTGTTTACTATCGTATCCTTTGCCTGGGCAGGCTTCGGAGCCGTATTCGGCCCGGTGGTACTTCTGGCATTATTCTGGAGACGTTCCAACTGGCAGGGAGCCCTGGCAGGAATGATCTGCGGCGGTTCCATGGTATTTATCTGGAAATACGGAATCAGCACGCTCGGCGGCGCCTGGGGAATCTATGAACTTCTTCCCGCATTCCTGGTGGCTATTGCAGCAAACATCATCGTCAGCCTCATTACCAAGGCACCATCCAAAGAGATCACCGACGAATTCGACCTGGTAAACCAGAAATAAAATATTTTTCGATAATAGTCAATAATTCACACTGATACAAAACAAGCCCGATACAGATTGTAGTAAAGATATCTGTATCGGGCTTGTTATCTTTTTATTATTTAATAAATAAAGTCACACCGCCAAAGTTTTTCCCTCAAGCTTTTTTAACAACTGCTCCATTGTTAAATTCAACACCGGATGCCGAAGATACGGTGCAATCTCCACCATAGGCTTCAAAACAAAATCCCTGTTTTCCATATCAATATGAGGCACATGTAGTTCCACTGTATCAATGATCTCATTATCGTAAAACAGAATATCCAGATCCAGTGTCCTTGGTCCCCAGTGAATGATCCTTTTCCGGTCCGCAGCCTGTTCCAGCACATGCAGCCTGTCAAGAAGCTCCTCCGGAGAAAGCAGCGTCCGGACTCTTAAGGCTCCGTTGAGAAACTCATCCTGCTCCACATCCCCGTAAGGCTCCGTTACAAGATACTCGGAAACCTTTTCAACAACAATCTCTTTCATATCCCGAAGACCCTGGATCGCATTGTCCAGGTATTTCTTCTTATCCCCCATATTGGAACCAAAAGCAATATAAGCCGTATGCCAGCCTCGGGTAATTTCCACAGCAACGGTTTTCAGCGGAAGGCCTACCGGAGCCCAGGGCTTTTCAATACGGAGGGTGATCTTTTTAAGAAGAGGGAGTGAAAGCAGCAGCGTCTCTGCCAGATTCTCCACAGCAGCCTCCAGAAGTTTATAAGTATTTTTCTGAAGAAAATCGGTGATCATATGACTGACTTCTCCATAATTGATGGAAGCAGAAAGATCATCTGTCAGCCCTGCCGGACGTGTTTCTGTATACATAACAGCAGAAACAACAAATTTCTGTCCGAGAGCTGTTTCTTCCGGAAACACGCCATGGTTTGCAAAAATCTCAAGATCTCTGATTTCGATTTTATCCATCAGTTCCTCCTAACGTCCCAGAATAGCTTCTGTCATCTGGATGACGCGTTTATTTTCTTTGATGTCATGAACACGGACAAATGCACAACCCTTCATAACACCGATCACCGATGTGGCAAGAGTTCCCTCTACACGCTGATCTACAGGAAGATCAAGGGCAAGTCCGATCATGGATTTTCTGGAGGTACCAAGAAGCACCGGATATCCCAGCTTCCGGAAAAGCTCCAGATTATCCATGGTCATCAGGTTCATCTCATATGTTTTACCAAATCCGACACCAGGATCAAGGATGATCTTATCATCGGCAATACCGGCACGTTTGGCAATATTGACACATTCCTGGGTTTCTGCCAGCATATCCACAATAAAATTATTGTATTCAGTATTATCTTTGTTATGCATCAAACAGCAGGGAGCTTGATATCTGGCAATGACAGGAGCCATTTCAGGATCATATTTCAGTCCCCAGATGTCATTGATAAGATCTGCTCCGTGTTTCAGGGCTTCTTCCGCAACACATCCCTTATAGGTATCTACAGAGATGGGGATATCAAAACGCCCTTTTACTGCTTCGATAACAGGAAGAATACGCTCGATCTCCTCCTGTGCATCAACCGGTGTATGTCCCGGACGTGTGGATTCCCCACCGATATCAAGAATATCAGCACCTTCGGCGATCATAGCTTCTGTATGTTTCAGGGCATGATCCATATCGTTCCATTTTCCGCCATCTGAGAAAGAATCCGGTGTGACATTTAGGATACCCATAATATATGTTTTGTTTTTTACATCAAACTCACGATTTCCGATTTTCATGGAAAAACCTCCTAATATTGGATCGTCATATTTTTTTTAGCAGGAGACCAGTAACATTCCGGCTCTGCTTTACAGGAAAAACAGTTTCTGGAGCTTTTGTCCGCAGTATAGAGCAGTTTTCCAAGAACTGTCGGATCCGTCTGAGCTCTGTGACCACGTATTGCCGCAATGATTGCTTCCATTTCTTCCATAGAAAATCCAAGCTCGTTTAAGATCTGTCCTGCGATAGCAGCACCGGCCTCATCATGAGGAGTGCCATCTTCATACTGTCTGGCCCGTCCGATATCGTGAAGAAGGGCAGTACAGTAGATCAGTTCCTTTGAAACAGGAGCATTTTCCTCAAGTGCCCGGATATAGGCAAGGCGTGCCACATCCAAAAAATGCTCCGGTGTATGTCTGCAGAATTCACGGTCAGTCTCCAGAAGCTGAAGCTTATTAAGCTCATTCTGATAGAGCGGATGATTCCAGATCTGATTCACTCTGTCCATCAGTCCTTGACCATAGCAAGGAACTGTTTCTGAAGCTCCATATTTTCTTTAAATTCACCTCTGGTAACAGTCGTAACCGTTTTGCTTCCCGGCTTTTTGATCCCACGCATGGTCATGCAGGTATGCTCCGCTTCCAGCATAACCATGATTCCCTTAGGAGCGAGAACACGTTCCAGCGCATCTGCGATCTGCACAGTCAGACGTTCCTGGATTTGCGGTCTTCTTGCATACACATCAACGGTACGGGCCAGCTTGCTTAAGCCGGTAACCTTGCCATTTGGGATATATGCGATATGAGCTTTTCCGTAAAAGGGCATAAGATGATGTTCACACATGGAATAAAAGGTAATATCCTTTTCCAGAACCATTTCATTGTTCTCTACATGAAACTGTTTCTGAAGATGTTCATCCGCTTCATTATCAAGTCCGCCATAAATTTCCTCGCACATGCGGGCGATACGTTCCGGAGTTCCCTGCAGTCCCTCTCTGTTTACATCCTCGCCGATTCCCTCGAGAAGAAGCTTGATCGCCTCTTCAACTTTTGCTTTGTCTACCATAAATAACAACCTCCATTTGTTAAAAAAATCACGTTTTTCGGAGACTGTCTCTTTTATTTTTGCGCATAAAAAAAGATATCTCCAATTGTAATAGAACGTATGTCGAAAAAGCCCTACACAATATGAGATATTCTCTTATATTGCTGCAACGGGTGCGGATTTCATACCGTAAGACGTACTTTTCGTTCTGGCGACAACTCCCCATTCGCCAAACACTTGACGCATAAAATCCTATTTTGCATATCATTCATTTCACGGACAAGTATACCATATACTGATATAAGAAGAAAGGGAAAATGATAAAAAAATATCACAAAAATAGGGAATATGTTCTATGAATTATGCGATAGAATCTATGGATATGTCAGATTTTTGCAGATTATATTCCGACAAATATAAAAAGAATTACAAAGTAGAAAATCCCGGAACAGAAAACCGCTGTTCCGGGATCACAGAGCTGTTAATGACGTATCATTTTCATCAGATTCACAATTCTGTCAAGCTTAGCTGCCTCTGCCGGACTTTTCCCCATTTTCAGAACTTCTATGATAGTGGAGATCTCATCAGAGCTGAAATTTAAGCCCGCATTTTTTCCTTTAGAAGCTGCGCCCATGATAAAAGGCAGAAGTTCGGACGGATTTTTCCCCAATCCCTGATCTGCCAGACCCTGAAGCATGGAAAGCTTCTGAGGGTCCATTCCGGAAAGCCGGGGATTATTTTTCCAGTCATCACTCATGGATTCTCACCTCCTGACGAATCTTCATTCATGATCTGAAGCATCTGGATCGTAGCCATAAGACTGGTGATATGATCGATCTGACGGCGATTTTCTCCGCCACAGCACTTACGGATATCCTGCAGCATTTCCAGAGGATCGGTGCCGGAAAAACCGGTAGCCTGCAGATCGGCTGTTCTACGGCTGCTTTGAAAAAGCGACATGGTATTCCGAAGTTCCCGGACTTTCGTATACACAGATAAAAACCGCTGCCCGGAAGAAGGAAGGTACGGGATCATAGCCTTAAGCATCTGATCCTGGTCACTTTCCACCATTTCATCCAGAGCAGTACGTGCGATAGGCTCCTGTTCCATAAAAAAATCCTTTTTCCTGAAATCTATGAATTTGCAGAAAGAAATATGACAGAAATCTTCTCTGGTCATATTATATATAGAAGAAATTTTTCAAAGGAATATGATTATGGAATCTGAAAAAAAACAGGAACTTGTCATTGATGGAAATTCTTTTTATGAGATAGATCTGAAATGTCTGAAAGAGAAAAAACAGAAACAGGAGGAAGCAGAAAAACGGCAGCAGAAAAGGCAGAGGAAATGACCTCTGCCTTTTCAAAAGATCAGCAGCAATTGTTGCAGCCGCATCCATTTCCGCACAAAAGCAGAAGAAGGATGATGATCCAACAGCTGTCGTTGCAGCCGTTGTTATTACAGCCACAGCCACTGTTGTTTCCACAGCAACACATCAGACAGATGATCCAAAGGATACAGGAGCAGCTGTTTCCACCGTTTCCAAACAGGGAATTTCCGCAGCCATTATTACAGCCACAGTTATTGTTACATCCACATCCTGTGCTACATCCGGAATCACAACCACATCCGCAATCACATCCACAATTGGTAGCCGCTAAGTCACTCATCGATAAGTCCTCCAGCAAATTTTATTTACACTTCATCATATGGCAGGAGTCCGTCCACAGTTACAAAAAAGTTGACAGTGTTTATTCATTACGATATAATAAACGAAATGTAACATTTTTGTAATTTTTGAGACAAACTAGCTTTTATATCTAAAACAGGAAATGGGGAAAATTATGAAGAGTTTCAGAACAAAAAAATGGCTGAAGGGTCTGATGCTTGCTATGCTGCTGATCGTGGGAAGCACAGTCTTTTCTGCTTCTGCAAAAGAGGTACAGGCTGCCACTGCAGGCTTTAAAACTATCGATGGAAAAACATACTACATAAAAAGTGATGGGAGCAAGCAGAAAGGCTGGCTGACCCTGGGCGGATACAAGTACTACTTTAACACAAAGACCGGAGTACAGGTAAAGGGCTGGATGAAGGTCAATGGCAAATATACCTACTATTTTACAAAAGGCAAGGGTGTTATGGCAACCGGCTGGATGACAGATTCCAAAGGCCATAAGCGCTATTTCAATCCCAAAACAGGTAAGCTTACCACAGGCTGGGTAAACTGCAGCAAGGGAAGGAAACGTTATTTCACAAAAGGCGGAGGCATTATGGCAACCGGCTGGCTCACCAACAGCAAAGGGCAGAAACGTTATTTTTACAAAACTTCCGGTTATATGGCAACCAAATGGGTAAAAAACAAATCCAAAAATATCAGCTACTATTTTGCCACCAGTACCGGTTATATGTATACTGGTCTGAAGACGATCAATCAGAAGAACTATTATTTTAAATCCAACGGTGTCATGGCAGTAAGTACCTCCGTGACAGTGAATGGAATTACATACTCCATCGCAGCAGACGGAGTGGCCACTGCGAAGACTACCAAACCAAATCTAAATGTCAGCAATGGAGATGTCAAAGTTTACGATACCAAAAACAGCAGATATTACACTATGGTAAAAGAATATAAGAGCCATCCTGGAATAGCCAACGGCAAGACATCCGATGAAGCACTGCTGGCCGCACTTTGCGAATCGGAGGCAGGCGATCAGGGCAAGATCGGAATGGAAGCAGTAGCACTTTGTGTTCTGAATCGTACGATCAAATCAGACAAGGAATTTCCATCTACGATACGAGGTGTGATCTATGAGAATATCGGAAGCAGCACAACCCCACAGTATTCTGTAGTGCGGAACGGGGCCCTTCTCAAACGTCTCAATGGTCAGTTTGAAAACCGTACTCTTGCTTATCAGGCTGCAAGAGAAGCAATGACTATTTTCAATAAACATGTCACTTCCGGCAAAGCCAGAACACTCAGAGGATTTAAACAGAAAGATTTTAATTATATGTATTTCATGATGACCAGCTATTTCTGGAACCAGAATCTGAATTTCAGCAAAGTGAAATATGAAACTTATAAAGGCCATACATTTTTTGTAGACTGGGTATAAGCAACATAGTCTCCGGCAGTAAACTTTGAACAAACAGGCGTATGGACATAAAATTGAAAATTTAAGGAGAAGCAAATATGCAGGTGAAAATCTATACGGATGGTGCAGCCCGGGGAAATCCGGATGGACCGGGAGGCTACGGAGCAGTTCTTCAGTACATCGATACCAAAGGCCAGTTACATGAACGTGAACTGTCCAGAGGCTACAAAAAAACCACAAACAACCGGATGGAGCTGATGGCAGCCATCGTAGCACTGGAAGCACTGAACCGCCCCTGCCAGGTGGATCTGTATTCCGATTCCAAATATCTGGTAGATGCTTTTAATCAGCACTGGATCGATTCCTGGCTAAAGAAAAACTGGAAACGTGGAAAAAACGAAGATGTGAAGAATGTAGATCTCTGGAAACGCCTTTTAAAGGCCAAGGAGCAGCATCAGGTAAGCTTCCACTGGGTTAAGGGACATGCAGATAATCCGTTAAATGAACGGTGTGATCAGCTTGCCACATCAGCGGCAGACGGCAATGACCTTTACGTAGATGAAGGAATAAATGGCTTACAGAAATAAAAGTTCCACTTATCACTCACAGAAAACCCGAAACATACCGCGCGAATTTATGCGATCAGCGTAAATTCTGTGCATCGCGAAGCGTGTTACTGAGAACAGAGTAAAAAGTAACATTCTGCCACTTTAAGTTGTCAAAGCAATATTAAAATTTCTTGACAAACAAAAAAGCAGTTTGTATACTTCATATAGTATAGTAAAAGGCTTGGAAGGGAAAAAGTAGCTTGAGGAAAACCCCACAGAGAGCAGCCGGCAGGTGAGAGGCGCAGGGTAGAACTTTTGTGAATACATCCCGGAGCTGCGCACCGAATCGGAACTTGATACTGTAAATTATAAACTTTATAATAATAGCGTATTATAGATAGGCTGCGACGGAATGGCACCCGTTATTGTGCTGAAGTGGTTTTATATCTTGATATATATGGATATAACGGGATGTAGATTCACTTTATGAGGCAGGAAATGCGAGTTTTCTGTAAATTTAGGTGGTAACACGGGACCCGGTTCTCGTCCTAAACGGACAGGAACCGGGCATTTTTATTTTTTACGCTGATACTGTAAATTATAAACTTTAATAAAAGCGTAAACATAAAAGCTATACAGGAGGAAAGAACAATGACAGTTTGGGAAGAACTGAAAGCACGTGGCCTGATCGCACAGGTTACAGACGAAGACGAGATCAAAGAGATGGTAAATAACGGAAAAGCCACATTTTATATCGGCTTTGACCCCACAGCAGACAGCCTTCACGTAGGTCACTTCATGGCTCTTTGCCTGATGAAGAGACTGCAGATGGCAGGAAACCGTCCGATCGCCCTTCTTGGCGGCGGAACAGGAATGATCGGTGACCCTTCCGGAAGAACCGATATGCGTCAGATGCTGACCAAGGAGACCATCCAGCATAATATTGACTGCTTTAAGCAGCAGATGAGCCGTTTCATCGATTTCTCCGATGGAAAAGCTCTTATGGTAAACAACGCAGACTGGCTTATGAACCTTAACTATGTAGAGCTTCTCCGTGAGGTAGGTGCTCACTTTTCCGTAAACCGTATGCTGACAGCAGAGTGCTACAAACAGCGTATGGAGAGAGGCTTAAGCTTCCTGGAATTCAACTACATGATCATGCAGAGCTATGACTTCTACATGTTGTACCAGAAATACGGCTGCAACATGCAGTTCGGTGGTGATGACCAGTGGAGCAACATGCTTGGCGGAACCGAGCTGATCCGCCGCAAACTTGGCAAGGATGCCTATGCCATGACTATCACACTGCTTCTCAACTCTGAAGGCAAAAAGATGGGCAAGACACAGTCCGGAGCTGTATGGCTTGATCCGAACAAGACATCCCCGTTTGATTTCTACCAGTACTGGAGAAATGTGGATGATGCAGACGTTATCAAATGTATGCGTCTTCTTACCTTCCTTCCGCTTGAAGAGATCGACGAGATGGCAAAATGGGAAGGCAGCGAGCTGAATAAGGCTAAAGAGATCCTTGCATACCAGCTGACAGAACTTGTACACGGCGAGGAAGAAGCTAAGAAAGCACAGGAAGGTGCCCGCGCACTGTTCTCAGGTGCAGACACTTCTCATATGCCAACAACCGAGCTTGCAGAAGAGGATTTTGACGAGGAAGGAAAGATCGATCTGATCACACTTCTTGTAAAAGCAGAACTGGTACCAAGCCGTTCCGAGGGACGCCGTGCGATCCAGCAGGGTGGTGTATCCATCGATGGTGATAAGATCACAGATATCTATCATACTGTTGAGAAAGATGCTTTTGCAGGAGACGGAATCGTTCTCAAGCGAGGCAAAAAGAAATTCAAAAAGATCTGTGTAAAATAATTTCCCATATCTGTGACATTTCCGGGATAAAGCTACGGCATTCCGGAAATGCTGACAGGTAGGGTTGACACAAGGAGGATAACAACATGAAAAAATACGGAGTGAACGAACTTCGTAAGATGTTCCTTGACTTTATGGAGAGCAAGGGCCATCTTGTAATGAAAAGCTTTTCCCTGGTTCCTCAGGGAGATAAGAGTCTTCTGCTGATCAATGCAGGTATGGCTCCGCTGAAACCATATTTTACAGGTGCTGAGAAGCCGCCAAGAACAAGAGTGACAACCTGCCAGAAATGTATCCGTACCGGAGATATCGAAAATGTAGGTAAAACCGCACGTCACGGTACTTTCTTTGAAATGCTTGGTAACTTCTCTTTTGGTGATTACTTCAAGAAAGAAGCCATCCACTGGTCCTGGGAGTTTCTTACCGAGGTTGTAGGGCTTGATGCAGACCGTCTCTACCCATCCATTTACCTGGATGATGATGAAGCCTTCGATATCTGGAACAAAGAAGTAGGGATTCCGTCTGAACGTATTTTCCGTTTCGGAAAAGAGGACAACTTCTGGGAGCACGGCGCAGGTCCATGCGGTCCATGTTCTGAGATCTACTATGACCGTGGTGAGAAATACGGCTGTGGAAAACCAGGATGTACCGTAGGTTGTGACTGCGACCGTTACATGGAAGTATGGAACAACGTTTTCACACAGTTCGAGAATGATGGAAACGGAAACTATACAACACTGAAACAGAAAAACATCGATACTGGTATGGGTCTTGAGCGACTTGCTGTCGTTGTTCAGGATGTAGATTCTATTTTTGATGTAGATACAATCTGTGCACTTCGTAATCTTGTATGTGAAATCGCACATAAAGAATATGAGAAAAATTATGCAGACGATGTTTCCATCCGTCTGATCACAGACCATATTCGTTCCGCAACATTTATGATTTCCGATGGAATCATGCCGACAAATGAGGGACGTGGATACGTTCTCCGCCGCCTGATCCGCCGTGCGGCACGTCACGGACGTCTTCTTGGCATCGAGGGAACTTTCCTTGCAAAATTAAGTGCACAGGTAATCGAGAGCTCCAAAGCCGGATATCCGGAACTTGAGGAGAAGAAAGAGTTCATCTTCCGTGTACTGACAAATGAGGAGAATCAGTTCAACAAGACCATTGATCAGGGACTTCGTATCCTTTCCGACATGGAAGAGGATATGAAAAAAGCAGGTGAAAAGACTCTTTCCGGTGACAACGCATTCAAGCTTTATGATACGTACGGATTCCCTCTTGACCTTACAAAAGAGATCCTTGAGGAAAAAGGCTACGGCATTGACGAGGAAGGCTTCCAGAAAGCAATGGAGGAACAGAGAGTCAAGGCACGTACTGCCCGTGAAGTAACCAACTATATGGGTGCAGACGCAACCGTATACGATGATATTGATGTAAACGTAACAACAGAATTCGTCGGCTACGATCATCTTACCTTTGATTCCAAGGTTACTGTCCTTACCACAGAAACAGAGATCGTAGATTCTCTCACAGAGGGACAGAAGGGTACCGTATTTGTAGAGCAGACTCCTTTCTATGCAACAATGGGTGGACAGGAAGGTGATACCGGTGTGATCGAGACTGCAAACGGTAAATTTGTTGTTGAGGACACCATCAAACTCCGCGGCGGTAAATTCGGCCACGTAGGACATATGGAATCAGGTATGATTTCCTCAGGTGAGACAGTATCCCTGAAGGTAAACGAAGAAGCAAGAAAAGATACCGAAAAAAACCACAGTGCAACACATCTTCTTCAGAAAGCACTGAAGACCGTTCTTGGTTCCCACGTAGAGCAGAAGGGTTCTCTGGTAACTCCGGACAGACTTCGTTTTGACTTTGCTCATTTTCAGGCTATGACAGCAGAAGAACTCCAGGCAACAGAAGAGCTTGTAAACAAAGAGATCCAGGCAGGGCTTGATGTTCATACAGATGTCATGGATGTGGAAGAAGCCAAGAAATCCGGAGCAATGGCTCTTTTTGGTGAGAAATATGACCAGAAGGTACGTGTAGTATCCATGGGAGACTTTTCCAAAGAGCTCTGTGGTGGTACTCATGTAAAGAATACAAGCTCCATCATGCTCTTTAAGATCGTGTCCGAATCCGGTATCGCAGCTGGTGTACGCCGTATTGAGGCACTTACCGGCAAAGCAGTTATCGAATACTACAGAAAGCAGGAAGAGCTTCTCCATGAGGCTGCAAAAGCATTAAAGGCCAATACAGCCGAGGTTGTAGAAAAAATCAGTCACCTGCAGGCTGAGGTAAAGGCTCTTCAGAGCGAAAATGAATCTCTCAAGAGCAAAGCTGCCCAGAGTGCACTTGGCGATGTCATGGATAAAGTTGTTGAAGTAAACGGCGTAAAACTTCTTGCAGCCAAAGTTGAGGGCGTTGACATGAATGGCCTGAGAGACCTTGGTGACAAACTGAAAGAGCAGCTTGGCGAAGGAGTTGTCCTTCTTGCAGCAATAAACGGCGGCAAGGTAAATCTCCTTGCAATGGCGACTGACGCAGCTCAGAAAGCAGGCGCCCATGCAGGAAATCTGATCAAGGCTGTAGCAGCCATCGTTGGCGGTGGCGGCGGCGGACGTTCGAACATGGCACAGGCCGGCGGAAAGAATCCGGAGAAGGCACAGGAAGCTATGGACGCAGCAGCAGGAATCCTTGAAAAACAGCTCACAAAATAACAAAATTGTGCGTGATCTACAATTTTGACATTTTTTTCATAAAAATCGAAAAAGATGTTGACGAAACCACATGTTATGCTATATAATAACACTCGTGCAAGAAAAATACCCAGACAGTTGTATTTTAGCACAATCTACAACTGGAGGGAGGTTAGGTGTGAGTCTATGTCAAACGTTATCGTAAAAGAGAACGAGACTTTAGATAGCGCTCTTCGCAGATTCAAGAGAAGCTGTGCTAAGGCGGGAATCCAGCAGGAAATCCGTAAGAGAGAGCATTACGAGAAGCCAAGCGTTCGTCGTAAGAAAAAATCTGAAGCCGCAAGAAAACGTAAATATAATTAATTGTGCGCAAAAATCCCTGGCTGTATGGTCAGGGATTTTTAATTAAATAGAAACAGGAACGTTTGACGAAGGAAAGAAATATGAATTTGTTTATTAAACTGATTATCAAACCATTGCGATCGCTCCTTAAATTATTATTTAATCGAATTTTTTATGTAGCTCTGGCTCTTGTTGTGCAGCTGGCATGGCTGCTGATCGCCCTTTTCCGGCTTATGGAATACTCCAGATGGGTGACGATCGGAATGCAGGCCATAGGTTTTCTGGTTGTTCTGTGGATCGTAAATAAAAAGATCAATCCATCTTATAAGCTCGCCTGGACGATGCTGATCCTTATTTTTCCGGTATTTGGTGTTTCCCTGTACCTTCTTTTCGGTAAGTCACGGATCGGCGCTGTAATGGAGCAGCATTATCAGAATCTTATTGATGAAACAGCAGAATACCTGGAAGGCTCAGAGCTTACAAGAAAACGTTTAAACGAGGATGACCGTTCCATGAGAATCCAGTCGGATTACATCTGGCAGTATTCAAGATATCCGGTTCACGAGAATACCACAGCAGAGTATTTTCAGGTAGGAGATGATATGTTTCCGGTTCTGGTGCATGAGCTGGAGCAGGCAAAGCATTTTATTTTTATCGAATATTTCATCATAAATGACGGGGTAATGTGGCAGACGATCCTTAATATCCTTGAAAAAAAGGCTAAAGAAGGAGTGGATGTCCGACTGATCTATGATGGCTTCGGCTGCCTTACCACATTGCCATACAAGTATGATCAGGAGATGCGCCGGCGAGGAATCAAATGCGAAGTATTCAACCGGTTCCGTCCGATTCTTAATATAATCCAGAACAACCGTGACCACCGTAAGATCTGTGTGATCGATGGCTGGACCGGTTTTACCGGCGGTATCAATCTGGCGGATGAATATATCAACCAGAGGAACCGTTTTGGCCACTGGAAGGATACAGCCGTTATGCTGAAAGGAGAAGGCGTCTGGAATATGACAGCTATGTTCCTATATATGTGGGGAATCGTTACCAGAACAGATACTTCTCTTGATTTCGGAAATTATGTTCCGCACAGGTGGCACCCCAACGAATTTCCGGGAAACGGTTATGTCCAGCCATTCTGCGATTCCCCCCTGGACGATGAGATCGTAGGAGAGAACGTTTATCTTAATATTATCAATCGCGCCAAAAACTATGTTTATATCTGCACACCATATCTGATCATAGATAATGAGATGATGACCGCCCTGTGCCTCGCTGCAAAAAGCGGTGTGGATGTGCGAATCATGACACCAGGTATCCCGGACAAAAAAATGGTCTTCCTGCTGACACAGTCTTATTATAAACAGCTTCTGGAAGCAGGTGTAAAGATCTACGAATACCAGCCGGGATTTTTACATGCAAAATCTTTTGTCTGTGATGACAAAGTAGGCGTCGTAGGAACCATAAATCTGGATTACCGAAGCCTTTATCTGCATTTTGAAGATGGTGTCTGGATGTATAAGAATGATGTGATCCTGGACATCCGGGATGATTTTACAGAAACCCTGGAGTACTGTGATCCCATTGATCTGGCATTCTGCCAGAAGAGAAATATTGTGGTACGTGCCATTCAGAACGTACTGAGAGTTTTTGCACCGCTATTATAAAAACTCTTTGACAGACAACTGTAAATTCTGTATGATATATCAGACGGGAGTTCAATGCTCCCGTCTGATATTGTCTAAAGAAAAATAATTTATAGATACATATGAAATTTTTAGTTATTGGAGGAATTGATTTGAGCCAGAACAAAGAAACAGAGATCCAGCTTCAGTACATTGAAAAATGTAAAGAGCTTCTTGCCAAAAGCAGTACGAAACGTCCCACCTTCCACATCCAGAATGAAGGATGCCAGATGAACTCCATCCAGACAGAGTCTATTGCGGCCATCATGGAAAAAATGGGATATGAAATGGTAGATACCGAGGATGCTGATGCAGTTGTATTTAACACCTGCACAGTCCGGGAAAATGCCAATCAGAAGATCTATGGACATCTTGGACATTTAAAGAGCATCAAACGGGAGCACCCGGATATGAAGATCGTACTGTTCGGATGTATGATGCAGGAGCATCACGTAGTGGAAAAGATCCGCAAGGATTATAAATATGTAAATCTTGTATTCGGAACCCATAATATCCACAAATTCCCGGAGCTTTTTTACCGGACGCTGCAGACCGACGACCAGATCATTGATATCTGGAAGGAATCCGATGAGATCGTAGAGGGCATGCCAACTTCCCGCAAATACTCCTTCAAAACAGGAGTCAGCGTAATGTTTGGCTGCAATAACTTCTGCAGCTACTGCATCGTTCCTTATGTCCGCGGCCGCGAAAAGAGCCGCGAGCCACAGGCCATCATCCGCGAGATCGAGGAACTGGTCGCAGATGGCGTTACTGAGATCATGCTTCTTGGCCAGAATGTAAACTCCTACGGTAAAACTCTGGAAACACCGGTGACCTTTGCAGAACTTCTGAAAGAAGTGGAAAAGATTGAAGGGCTGAAGCGTATCCGTTTTATGACTTCCCATCCGAAGGACCTGTCCGATGAGCTGATCCAGACCATGGCAGAGAGCCAGAAGATCTGTCACCATCTGCATCTTCCGCTGCAGTCCGGAAGCAGCAGAGTCTTAAAGGAAATGAACCGCCGTTACGACAAGGAGAAATATCTGGAGCTGGTAAATAAGATCCGTAAGGCGATCCCGGATATTTCGCTGACAACAGATATCATGGTCGGATTTCCGGGAGAAACAGAAGAAGATTTCCAGGAAACACTGGATGTTGTAAGAAAAGCAAATTACGATACTGCCTTCACATTTATTTATTCCAAACGAAGCGGAACCCCTGCAGCCGGCATGGAAAATCAGGTGCCGGAGGACGTGGTAAAAGACCGTTTCAGCCGTCTTCTTACCCTGGTACAGGAAAAGGGCCGGGAAAATTCCTCCCGTTTCCAGGGAACCATTCAGGAAATCCTGGTAGAAGATGAAAACCGTGAGAAGGGTACTCTTACTGGCCGTACCCAGCATAATCTTCTGGTTCATTTCCCGGGAGAAAAAGATCTCATCGGCAAATATGTAAAAGTAAGCCTGGATACCTGCAAGGGGTTCTATTATTTCGGACATATCGTGGAAGAGTAGAATTATAGACAAGTCCCCACCCAATGCTTATTGCTTTTCGCAACCCCGTTGGGGACTTACCTGATTCGGCTAATTATAAGTTTATATTGCCCGCTCATTGCCATTATCGGATGAGCGGGCTTTTTTATTATAAAAATACTGTTTCTATTGACAAATACCCCATAAGGGTATATATTATTCCATATAAATAGGATACCCCATGAGGGTATTTATGGGAAAGGAGAGACAGCTTATGTCTGAAAAGAAAGTCTGTCCCTGCTACTGTGAAAAACACACTGCACGCTCAGAAGAGGAGAAAAAAAAGCTGATCAACCGTCTGAAACGTATTGAAGGCCAGATCAGAGGCATTATAGGAATGATGGAGAATGATGCCTACTGTAATGATATCCTGATCCAATCTGCCGCAGTCAATGCTGCAGTGAATGCGTTTAATAAAGAGCTGCTTGCCAGCCACATCCGCACCTGCGTTGCCCGGGATATCCGGGAAGGTAAGGATGAGACCATTGATGAGCTGGTAGCAACCCTCCAGAAGCTGATGAAATAAAGGGACAAACTGGATTTTAGGAGGTACTGAAAGAAAATGGAACAATATAATGTAACTGGTATGAGTTGCGCCGCCTGCTCTGCCCGTGTGGAAAAAGCCGTATCAAAAGTTCCGGGGGTAAATAGCTGTTCCGTCAGCCTTCTGACCAATTCCATGGGAGTTGAGGGAACCGCTTCATCCGGCGAGATCATTGCCGCAGTGGAAGCCGCCGGATATGGTGCATCCTTAAAGGGCGGAGCTGCCGGAGCAAAGATTTCCATGTCTGCGGCAGAAGAAGCGCTGGAAGATCATGAAACTCCAATCCTAAAGAAACGCCTTATCACATCCGTGGGATTTTTGCTGGTGCTGATGTATTTCTCCATGGGGCACATGATGTGGGGATGGCCACTGCCGAAATGGTTTGACGGCAATCACGTAGCCATGGGACTGGTACAGCTGCTCCTAGCTGGTATCATCATGGTGATCAACCAGAAATTTTTCATCAATGGATTTAAGAGTCTGTGGCGCCGTTCCCCAAATATGGATACTCTGGTAGCTCTTGGCTCCATGGCATCCTTCCTGTGGAGCGTCTATGCATTGTTTGCCATGACAAGAGCACAGGTAGATGGAGATTCTGCTGCAGTTATGAATTACATGATGGATTTTTATTTTGAATCTGCAGCCATGATCCTCACACTGATCACCGTAGGAAAAATGCTGGAAGCCCGTTCTAAAGGAAAGACAACGGATGCACTTAAAAGCCTTATGAAGCTGGCACCCAAAACTGCGGTCGTGGTACGAAAGGGACAGGAATTTACCGTTCCTATTGAGCAGGTTCAGAAAGGAGAAACCTTTGTCGTCCGCCCGGGAGAGAATATTCCGGTGGACGGAATGATCCTGGAAGGAACCACCGCAGTCAATGAATCCGCACTGACCGGCGAGAGTATCCCGGTTGATAAAGAAACCGGAGATATGGTTTCTGCGGCAACTGTGAATCAGTCCGGATTTATCAAATGCGAAGCGACCAGAGTGGGAGAGGATACCACCCTTTCCCAGATCATCAAAATGGTCAGTGATGCGGCAGCCACCAAGGCACCGATCGCAAAGATCGCAGACCGTGTTTCCGGTGTGTTTGTACCGGCAGTGATCACAATCGCAGTGATCACAACGATCATCTGGCTTCTTGCAGGACAGACCTTCGGTTATGCTCTGGCAAGGGGGATTTCCGTTCTTGTCATCAGCTGCCCCTGCGCACTTGGCCTTGCAACACCGGTTGCCATTATGGTCGGCAACGGTATGGGTGCCAAAAACGGAATCCTTTTCAAAACAGCTGTTTCCCTGGAGGAAGCAGGAAAAGTCCAGATCGTCGCTTTGGATAAAACCGGAACCATTACAAGCGGTCAGCCGGAGGTAACAGATATTCTCCCGGCTGAGGGAGTTACAGAAACAGAGCTTCTCTCTCTGGCCTGTGCACTGGAGAAAAAAAGTGAACATCCACTGGCAAAGGCAGTTCTCAAAAAAGCCGAGAAAGAGAACCTTGCCACAGGTGAAGTAACCGGCTTCCAGGCACTTCCGGGAAACGGACTTTTCGCTATACTTGGAAGTGACAAACTGACAGGCGGAAGCCTGAAATTTATCAGCAGCCAGACAAATGTTTCCGCAGACCTTAACAGGAGAGCCGAGCAGATTGCAGAGCAGGGAAAAACGCCCCTTCTTTTCACACGAAACGGTAAACTTCTGGGAATCATCGCAGTTGCGGATGTGATCAAGGAAGACAGTCCCCGTGCAGTAAAAGAGCTTCAGAACATGGGAATCCGTGTAGTTATGCTTACTGGTGACAATGAGCGTACCGCAAAAGCCATCGGAGCTCAGGCAGGAGTTGACGATGTGATCGCAGGAGTTCTTCCGGATGGAAAAGAAAGTGTGATCCGCGCTCTGAAGGAGCAGGGAAAGGTTGCCATGGTCGGTGACGGTATCAACGACGCGCCGGCACTTACAAGAGCCGATATCGGAATTGCCATCGGTGCAGGAACAGATATTGCCATTGATGCGGCAGATATCGTTCTGATGAAGAGCCAGTTAAGCGATGTTCCAGCGGCAGTACGTTTAAGCCGCGCCACACTTCGGAATATCCATGAGAATCTTTTCTGGGCATTTTTCTACAATATAATCGGCATTCCCCTTGCAGCAGGTGTCTGGATCCCACTTTTCGGATGGACCTTGAATCCGATGTTCGGAGCTGCGGCCATGAGTCTTTCCAGCTTCTGTGTTGTAACAAATGCACTGCGTCTGAATCTGTTTCAGATCCACAATGCAGCCAAAGACAAAACGATCAAAAATCCGGTAACATTACACATCAGTCATGATGAAAATATAAAAGAAGAAAAGGAGAACAAAACAATGGTAAAGGTAACGGTCAATGTAGAAGGAATGATGTGCGGACACTGTGAGGCACACGTAAACAAAGCCATCCAGGCAGCTTTCGGAGCAGAAGACGTAGTTTCTTCCCACGAGAACGGAACAACTGTATTCTCTGTACCTGAGAAGGTTGACGAGGCAAAGGTTGAAGAAGTGATCAAGGAAGCCGGTTACGAGTTTAAGGGAATCACCCAGGAATAAACCGGATTTTTAAACCACATATTTGCCAAATGGCCAAAAGAAACAGTTCTGTAAAAGCGGAGCTGTTTCTTTTGTCTCATACAGAAAAAATTTTCCACTTCTATAAATCCGGCTAATATCTTTATAGTTTATTCTGAAAAAGCAGGATTATCCGCCAAATTGGTTTTTATTTTCAATTCTCTTATGCTATACTGATAGCGATTATGGATATAGGAACGATAACAGAAATCGTTAACATCATAGTAGTAGAGAGGAGCGCATTATGAGCGGATTTTTTGGAGTAGCATCGAAGGATGACTGTGTACTGGAGCTTTTTTACGGAGTGGATTACCATTCTCATCTGGGAACACGCCGCGGAGGTATGGCTGTTTACGGAGAACATGGATTTGACCGTGCCATCCACAACATTGAGAACACGCCTTTCCGTACAAAATTTGACGGAGATGTGGGTTCCATGAAGGGAAATATGGGAATCGGATGTATTTCTGATTATGAGCCTCAGCCCCTTCTGTTCAGTTCCAGGATCGGCAGCTTTGCCCTCACTTTTGTGGGAAAGATTAATAATTACGATGAACTTCTGCAGCAGCTGTATGATACGACCAAGGTACATTTTCAGGAGATGACCAATGGAACAGTCAATGTGACCGAACTGATCGCTGCACTGATCTGTGAAAAGGACAACTTTGTGGAAGGTATCCAGTACGTACAGGGACTGATCGACGGCTCCATGACTCTGCTCCTTATGACAAAAGACGGAATTTATGCAGCCCGTGACAAGATGGGCAGAACTCCTGTGGAAATTGGCCGCAAAGAAGGGTCATACTGTATTTCCTTTGAAAGTCATGCCTATATCAACCTTGGATACGAAGATTATAAAGAACTTGGCCCCGGAGAGATCGTATTCGTAACAGCCGACGAAGTCAAAACTCTGGTTGAGCCCGGAAAGAAAATGAAGATCTGTTCCTTCCTCTGGGTTTACTACGGATATCCGACAGCCTCTTATGAAGGTGTAAATGTAGAGGAGATGCGCTACCGCTGTGGAAGCATGCTTGCAAAGAGAGACGGCGATTCCGTGCACCCGGACATTGTAGCCGGTGTTCCGGATTCCGGCATTGCCCATGCCATCGGATACGCCAATGAATCCGGCATTCCTTACGCAAGACCATTCATTAAATATACACCAACCTGGCCCAGATCTTTTATGCCGACCAATCAGAACCAGCGTAACCTTATTGCCAAAATGAAACTGATCCCGGTACGTGCGCTGATCAAGGATAAAAAACTTCTTCTCATAGACGATTCCATCGTACGTGGCACCCAGCTTCGCGAGACAACCGAATTTCTGTACCGCAGCGGAGCCAAAGAGGTTCATGTCCGTCCTGCCTGCCCGCCAATCATGTACGGCTGCAAATATTTAAACTTCTCACGTTCCAAATCTGAGATGGAGCTGATCGCCCGTCAGGTGATCGAGAAGAGAGAAGGCCCCAACTGTCCGCAGGAAGTTCTGGATGAATATGCAGATCCACATACAGAGAAATACGAGCAGATGGTACAGGATATCTGTAAGATGCAGAATTTTACCACCCTTCGCTATCACAGACTGGATGATCTGCTGGAATCCATTGGGATCGATCCTTGTAATGTATGCACATATTGTTTTAATGGTAAAGAATAAAAAACAGAGCTGCTGTTTCAGATGAGCCTCCTTAACTCCCGGTTGCATTTTGGATATCTGAGGCTTATAATAAATGCGGATATATCTTTTGTGATATATCCGCGTTTTTTATATCAGTTTTTTATATCAGTTTTTTATATCAGTTTTTTATGTCATGGGAAATTATTTCGTAATGTTCCAATGACAGAGTATCACAAAAAAAATTTTCAGGAGTATAAACATGATTTTTCCTATAAAAGCCGTGATATTTGATGCAGACGGCATCCTTCTGGATTCGCTCTCTGTTTGGAAGGAGCTTGGAAAACGATATATTACAGATCTGGGATATCAGCCGGTTGCGGAAATGGACGAAATCCTTTTTCCCATGAGTATGGAGCAGGGAGCGGACTGGCTGAAAAACAGGTTTACTCTTGCGTATTCCGAAGAAAAGATCGTGATGGATCTGAAATCCCGGATCCGTAAATACTATTTTGAAGAGGTCCCGGCAAAATCAGGTGCCAGAGAACTTCTTCAATGCCTTGCAGAACAGAAAATCCCGGCTGCGGTGGCAACCTCAAGCCCCAGGGAACATATCTGCCGGGCGCTGGAAAGAAACGGACTTCTTTCCTTTTTTGATAAAATCTATACCACCAGTGAGATCGGAGAAAGCAAACATTCTCCGAGGGTCTATCTTACAGCTGCAGAAGCACTGGGAACGGAGCCATCCCGGACGCTGGTTGTGGAGGATTCACTCTACGCGTTGCAGACTGCCGGAAATGCAGGATTTCTGACTGCCGGTATTTATGACGCATTGGGAGAACCGGATCAGGAACAGCTGAAAAAGGATGCTTATATCTACTGTCGGGATCTGACAGAGTTACAGAACTATATATTCACAGAAAACGGAGGAAACCAAAGATGAAAACAGCATTAACCATCGCAGGCAGCGATTCCAGCGGAGGAGCCGGGATCCAGGCCGATATTAAAACCATGATGGCAAACGGAGTATACGCCATGAGTGCCATCACCGCGCTGACTGCCCAGAACACCACCGGTGTCACAGCCATCCAGAATGCAACCGCAGAGTTCCTGGGTCAGGAGCTGGACTGTATTTTTACGGATATCTTTCCGGATGCAGTAAAGATCGGAATGGTTTCCGAAAGTGATCTGATCCATATAATCGCAGGAAAGCTCCGACAGTATCGGGCAAAAAATATCGTGGTGGACCCGGTTATGGTTGCCACAAGCGGTGCAAGACTGATCAGTGAGGAGGCGGTGGATGTTCTGAAGGAAGAACTGTTTCCTCTTGCAGATCTTCTCACCCCCAATATCCCGGAAACCGAGGTGCTTACCGGACGGAAGATCAAAAGCGCCGATGATATGATCGAAGCTGCAAAACAGGTTTCCGAGCAGTATCACTGTGCAGTTCTCTGCAAGGGCGGACATAAGCTCAATGATGCCAATGATCTTCTCTATGTGAATGGAACATATCAGTGGTTTGATGGAAAAAGGATCGACAATCCCAATACCCATGGAACAGGATGTACTCTTTCCTCGGCCATCACTTCCAACCTTGCAAAGGGATTTTCCATGGTGGAATCTGTAAACCGTGCCAAGGACTATATTTCCGGAGCCCTTGCTGCCATGCTGGATCTGGGAAAAGGAAGCGGCCCTATGGATCATGGCTTTGCGATAAAGAACAATTATACAGAGGAGGCATAAGATTATGACAGTTACAGAACGGATCACAGCTCTTCGAAAACAAATGAAGGAAAAGGGAATCGATGCTTATCTGGTTCCGACCGATGATTTTCATGGTTCTGAGTATGTTGGGGATTATTTTAAATGCAGAAAATACATCACCGGATTTACCGGTTCTGCCGGAACTGCCGTGATCATGCAGGACATGGCCGGACTCTGGACAGACGGAAGATATTTTATCCAGGCTGCACAGCAGTTAGAGGGAACTCCGGTTACTCTGTTTAAGATGGGAGAACCGGACGTACCAACGATCCACAAATTCCTGGAAGAAAATCTGAAAGAGGGAATGTGTCTCGGCTTCGATGGCCGTACCGTAAGCGCAGAAGAAGCAGAGACGCTAGAAAGAATCCTTCAGAAAAAACAGGTACATTTTTCTGTAAATGAGGATCTCATCGGAAATATCTGGGATGATCGTCCGGCACTTTCCTGTGAACCGGTAATGGAATTATCCGAAAAATGGGCCGGAAGATCCAGAGCAGACAAGATCCGTGAGATCCGCAGCAAACTGAAAGAGAAAGGCGCAGACCTCTTTATCCTCACTTCCCTTGATGACATTGCATGGCTTTTAAATATCCGCGGAAATGATATCCACTGCTGCCCGGTAGTTCTTTCCTATCTTGTGCTGGATGACAGTGAGCTCCGTCTTTTTGTCAATGAAAAAGCCTTTTCGGATTCTGTTAAGGAAGCACTTTCCAAAGACGGTATTGCTATTTATCCATATGATGATATTTACACCTATGTACAGACGATTCCCGAAGAGAAAAAGGTATTTCTTTCCAGAAGCAATGTAAACAGCCGGCTGGTCAGCAGTATTCCAAAGCAGGTAACGATCCTGGACGGTGAAAATCTGACCCTTCTCCCAAAAGCCATCAAAAATGAGACCGAAGTCCGGAATGAAAAGACAGCCCATATTAAAGATGGCGTTGCAATGGTGAAGTTTATCCACTGGCTGAAGAAGAATGTGGGAATGAAGGAGATCACCGAGCTTTCCGCTGCTGATAAGCTCTATGAATTCCGTTCCGTACAGGAGAATTTTCAGGGAAACAGCTTTGATCCCATCATTGCCTACGGTGCACATGGAGCCATTGTCCATTACAGTGCAACAGAAGAAACCAATATTCCACTGGAGCCAAAAGGGCTGGTTCTGATGGATACAGGCGGACATTATCTGGAGGGCACTACTGATATCACCCGCACCGTTGTACTTGGCCCGGTTACTGAAAAAGAAAAAAAATATTTCACAGCAGTACTCCGTGGACACCTGAACCTGGCAGCAGCAAAATTCCGTTACGGCTGTACCGGCCTGAATCTGGATGCCCTGGCTAGAGGACCTCTCTGGGCTATGGGAGAGGATTACAACCACGGAACCGGCCATGGCGTAGGATACCTTCTCAATGTACACGAAGGACCGCAGAGCTTCCGCTGGAAAAGCCCTGCCGAGCTTCCGGCTCCTGTTCTGGAAGAAGGGATGATCACCTCCGATGAACCGGGATATTATGCGGAAAATGAATTCGGCATCCGTCACGAAAATCTTGTAGTTTGCAAAAAAGCTGAAAAAACATCCTACGGCCAGTTTATGAAATTTGAGCCACTGACTCTGGTCCCATTTGATCTGGAAGGTATCGATCCGGAACAGATGGAAGCAGGAGAGCGCAAATTGCTCAATCAGTATCATGCCCTTGTATACGAAAAGATTTCTCCGTATCTGAATGAAGAAGAGCAATCCTGGTTAAAAAAAGCCACACAGGAAATATAACCCGGAATTCACATTAATATTTCCTTCCGACAGATACCATAAGAAACGCAAAACCATTTCAGGGATAAGAATAAATCCAACCAGGGAGGTACTTAGCGCCTATGAAAACAGAAAATAGAATTGATCACTACATCGATCTCCACGCACATCTGGACGGCTGCATTACCACAGAGATAGCCAGAAAACTTGCCGCATTGCAGCAGATCACGCTTCCGGCTGCCACAGATGAAGAGCTTCTTTCTCTCCTTTCTGTGCCGGATACCTGCGAAAATCTCAATGATTTTCTGAAATGCTTTGACCTGCCTCTTTCCCTTCTTCAGACAGAAGAGGCATTGGAAGAGGCTGTTTATCTTATCCTTTCTGAAATGAAAGAAGACGGTGTGATCTACGCAGAACTTCGTTTTGCCCCACAGCTCCATACACAGAAGGAAATGACTCAGGAAACAGCGATCCATGCTGCATTACGTGGTCTGAAAAGAGCTCCCATCCCCGGTAATCTGATCTTATGCTGTATGCGCGGTGATCTTAACCAGAAAGAAAATCTGGAAACTCTGGAGCTGGCAAAAAAATATCTTGTTGAAGATGGAGGCGTGGTTGCTATCGATCTTGCAGGAGCCGAGGCACTCTTTCCAACAGAAAATTACGAGGCACTTTTTGCAAAAGCAAGAGAATATCAGGTTCCATTTACCATCCATGCAGGCGAGGCCGGAAATGCAGAGGATGTAAAAACAGCTGTCCATATGGGGGCAGTCAGGATCGGTCATGGTGTGAGGATCGCGGGAAATAAGGAAGTGATACAGCTTGTAAAGGATAAGGGGGTTTTTCTGGAAATGTGCCCTACAAGCAACCGTCAGACAAAAGCTATGGAAGAAATGTCTGCTTATCCTCTGAAAGCATTTCTCGAAATGGGACTTAAGGTAACCTTAAATACCGATGATCCGGCGATTGAAAGAACAACCCTTTCCCGGGAATTCCGATATATGGAATCTCTGTTAGATCTTACCCAGGAGCAGAAAAGGCTGCTGCTTCTGAATTCTGTGGAGGCAGCCTTTACTTCCAGGAACAGAAAATGGAAACTGAAAGAACAGCTTCTTTTCTGAACTGTATGAAAATTATGGTGAGCCGATTATTTACAAACGAATAAAATAGAACATTGACAGGGGGATACTCTGCTAAAAAAGATTGATTTGTTAAGAAGAGTAGAATTCCTAAAGAAAGAGGAATGCTTATGAACATTGTTTTTTCATCTGATAAGAAAGAATATAATACTATTAAAAAAGGTACTGAAATACTGCTGGCTGAAAATGACGGTTTCAACCAAAACATAGAATTGTTTGTTAAATTTCAGGACAGACCAGAAATATTGATAAATAAAAGAGAAAACCAGATTCGTATCATCTGTCGGGAAATATCTCATTATTACCGCGCACTTAATTATGCCATACATCATATGAAAGAGGATGAATTTCAATATCAAGAGCATGTCTGTTTTGAAAGAAACGGTCTTATGCTGGATTGTTCCAGAAATGCTGTATTTACAGTTGAAAAGGTGAAATTCCTGATCAAGACACTGGCAAAACTTGGAATGAATGTACTCATGCTTTATACAGAAGATACCTATGAAGTAGAGGAGCAGCCTTATTTTGGAGCTTATCGTGGAAAATACACCAAGGACGAAATAAAAGAACTGGATGCTTACGCTTCCATGTTTGGGGTAGAGCTTGTTCCGTGTATTCAGACCCTGGCTCATCTGCACAATGCGCTGAAGTGGCCGGGAATGGATAAGATTCGTGATTCTGCGGACATTCTCCAGCCTGAAAAAGAGGAAACTTATCAGTTTATTGAAAAGCTGCTCAGCTCAGTAAAGGAGAATTTTTCTACCAACAGGGTACATCTTGGAATGGATGAGGCTGTCATGCTGGGACTTGGAAATTATCTAAAAGAAAATGGATATAAAAAAGGGTCACTGATAATCAGGGAACATTGTAACAGGGTCGTAGATATTTGCAGAAAATTAGAATTAAAGCCTATGATATGGAGTGACATGTACATTACAGCAAATTCTACAGGCGGATACTATGATCTGCCCGAAAACACGGACTGCTCCAAATGGGAAAAACCGAAAAAAGATCTAGGATTAGTATATTGGGACTATTATCATGCTGATACCAGAACCTATGAAAAAATGCTGGATATCCATGCGCAGTTTTCGGATAACGTTATTTTTGCAGGAGGATCTTGGATTTGGAACGGAATTTCCCCCAATTATTCTAAGACCTATGCGTGTACCAAAGCAGCTCTTTCTACTTGTAAAAAATACAATATAAAAGAGGTGCTCTGTACAGCATGGATGGATAATGGTGCAGAAACCCCGGTGGATGCTTTGCTTCCGGGACTTGTACTTTTTGCACACCTTGATTTTCACAGAGACTATGACGAAACAATCCTTAAGCAGGAGTTCAGGGACTGCACAGGCGGAGAATTTGATGATTTTATGGCACTTGACAATTTTGATTCCTTATTCTTAAATACGAAAGAGAATAAAGAGGCTCAAAATCCTTCAAAATATCTGTTATACCAGGATCCAATGTTAGGCATTTTTGATTATCATGTGAAAGAATCAGGTGTCAATACAAAATCTTACTACCAAAACATACAGAAATGTATGAAGGAATGTGCAAAAAAAACAGGAAAATATCAGCTTTTATTCTCATTTTATGAAAAACTGGCGGCGGTATTAGCTGATAAAGCCGATTTGGGCATGTGTATAAAATCAGCATATGACAGATCGGATAGAGCAGCGTTGAAAAATATCAGTCAGAATGTTATTCCTGGAATCATCTGCAATCTGACAGAGATGAAATCATCAAGAGAAAAAATCTGGATGAACGATGCAAAGCCATTTGGTTATGAGATTTTGGATATAAAAATTGGTGGCGTAATTACAAGACTTAAAAGTACAGGATACCGGATTGACAATTATCTGAATGGAAATGTGCTTCGTCTGGAAGAGCTGGAAGAGGAAAGACTTCCCTATTTTACCAAAGGAATGGACAAGCGGGAGAACTTATGGAATCGCATCATCAGTGGATGTGACTTAAATGACACAATCTGATAAAGGTAAATGAAAGGAATCCGGCTACGTATGGAAACCAAAACTATTCTCACAGAATGGTTTTGGTTTCCTTTTTTGCTGTTACAAATCAGTTACAACTGCAATATAGAATTTAATGTATAATTAACCTGTGAAAAGATAGTTATAAAAACATGTGAGGTGATAATTTTGAAGGCAAGAATTCTTGTGATAGAAGACGAAATGTCAATCAATGACCTGCTATGTATGAATCTGGAGATTGCAGGGTATGAAACAGTAGGATATCTGGATGGAAATGAGGCATATGAAGCAATTATTCAAGATCATGCGTTTCAGTGTGCACTTGTAGATATCATGCTTCCCGGAAGAGACGGCTATAGCCTGTTACCGAAACTGAAGCAGTATGAAATCCCCGTAATATTTCTTACCGCAAAGGGAGATATCGCGAGCAAGATAAAGGGATTAAAAGACGGTGCAGAAGATTATATTGTAAAACCATTTGAAATGCTGGAAGTGATGGTCCGTCTTGAAAAAGTACTGGAACGTAATGGCACTGTACAAGAACAGATTCAAATTGGTGATGTCATCATTGATACTGCTAGTCGTACTGTTACAAAAATGGGCATGGAAATCTATTTAAAGCCAATGGAATATAACTGCCTCATGGTGTTCGCCAAAAATCCGAATAAAGCACTGACCAGGAATCAGATTCTGCAGGAACTGTGGAATGAAGAGTTCTGCGGAGAAACAAGAACTGTGGATGCACATGTGGGTCGTATCAGGAAAAAGCTTGGCTGGCAGGATAAGATTAAAACAATTCCCAGAATCGGTTACAGACTTGAGGTGGATTTATGAAACTCTTAATAAAGATCTTTTCTCAGACTACATGTATCATTTTGTTGGTATCGTCAGGGATCTTTCTCTATACCACTTATTGTTGGAAAAATCAGAGTATACAGAATATCAACAGTTATGAAAGCAGTATATTCAGAACAAATATCTTACAGTTTGAAAATAAAACAAGCCTTTCTGACAATCAGAAACAGAATGCCGACAACGAAATGCGCCCCCAAATAGTTACTTATGCTTTTCGGCAGGTTTTTCATGACAGCGCGGTTTTATATCTTGATGGAAAAATGATCTATAATGGAACTGTTTATGAATTCGATGTAAAAAAGTTAAGAGAATTATGTGAAAGTAAGGCAAACATGGTGGATCATGGCAGCAACAGTGACGGTCATGGCCCTATGATCAGTCAGATAAATGGAAGGACACTTTTGTTATTTTACTATGGCAATGTAAATATGGGATATCAGATTATTACTTATAAAGATATAACAGATGTAATAGAAAAAAGTCATCTGCTGTTTTTTCAGACGGGTGGATTTACTTTATCTTTGATCGTGGTGATGGGAATTATCCTTTATTTGAGCCTTCGAAAAATCACAGCACCGCTTACAAGCCTAAGAGAAGCTACGCTTCTTGTTTCTGAAGGTATTTATGATTTTAAAGTACCGTCAGAGGGAAATACAGAACTTGCACAGGTAGGTGCAACCTTTAATTTTATGACAGGTAAAATAAAAGAACAAATTGAAAGTCTTTCTAACATAAACCGGACACAAAAACAGCTTATTGGAAGTCTGGCTCATGAGCTGAAGACCCCAATGACTGCAATCATAGGCTATGCAGATACATTGCTTACTGTGCGCCTAACCCCGGAAAGGCAGGAGAAGGCTCTGATTTATATTGAAAATGAATGTCGCAGGCTTTCAAGACTTTCTATGAAAATGCTGGAATTAACCGGACTCTACGAAGCTTCGGAAGACTCATTCAATCCAGCTGAAATACAGGTGGATAACTTTCTGAAAGAAGTAAAAGAACTCATTGATTGCAGGCTTCAAGAAAAAAACATCTCTCTTGATGTATTTTGTGAACCAAAAGAATTGGTAAAGAAGTTTGATCAGGACTTAATGATAAGTGTAGTGACAAATCTAATTGATAATGCAGTCAAAGCTTCCAGGAAAGAATCTAAAATTGTGCTTGAGGCAACCCCAGACCATCTGATGGTTCAGGATTTTGGAAAGGGAATACCGAAAGAGGATCTGGAAATGGTGACGGAACCATTTTATATGGTAGATAAATCTCGTTCCAGGGCAAAAGGAAGTGTAGGACTTGGTCTTTCTTTATGTCAGAAAATTATAGAACTGCACGATTTCCAACTGAAGATTGAAAGCAATCCGGGAAAAGGAACTACCGTCTCTGTTTTCTGGTAATCACACTAACGTTTACATATCAGTTACAAATCGCGAAAGATTTGGTGTAATGCTCGATGATATACTTATAACAACCTTAGAAAGGAGATATTACCAGAAATGAGAAAAAACATAAGAAAGTTTGCAGGAATAGTGCTTTGTATTGGAATGTTTACAGGATGCGCACAGACCCCGGATTCTTCTTTGGTAAAGCCGAAGGGGAGCAAGGCTGTAGATGCTTATACGGAAGCGGATGATGTTAGCGGTTCTAAAGGAGAAGCATCTGAAAGTAAGAACGATGACGGTTCAGAGTCAAAGACAACCATCAGGAATCTCATTGATGCTCCTCAAAATTATAAAAGCCATGTGGAAGATGACAGTGCCAAGCTCGTGGTAAATACAGATGCAAGCGTAGAAATTCCGGAAGTGGAAAAGATATCTGCTATTTCTGTCACCGCGGCAGAAGTTACCCAGGAGCTTCTCGACCGTATTACAAACGCATTCTTCTCAGAGGCAAAACTTTATACCATGGATAGTTATTACGTGAAGACAAAGGATGAAATTAAAAAAACTCTGGATGAACTAAAAGAAGACGTTGCAAACGGAAACCTGGATCCGTATAACTATGGAACAAATGATGATGGGAATTATGTCTATGATATCTATGAAGATATTGAGACATGGGAACAGGAATACGAAACTGCTCCGGAAAAGAAAACCCTGACAGAGGCAAAACCTGTTGCCGGAAATTTTTTCGATTGTATTGCACAAATGCCAGACGATTCACAATTCTATTATAAAATATCTTCCGATGGCTCCGATACCTTGTCAGTCAAGATCAAGAAAGCAGCAAACAAGGGCGGGGAAAAAATACCGGAGGATGCAATGTGGTGTGATTACGGATATTCTGAAGAGGAAGAAAAACCCACAGAAGAATCTATCGGGCTGTCCCTGGATGAAGCAAAAAAACTTGCAAAGGAAAAAGTTGAAAAAATGGGCATCACAGATTTACAGTTTTCTAACTGGAATTACGCGGTGTGCAAAAGTTTTGAAGGCGATAATAGTTCAGGTAATTTTGGAAATGGATATAGAATTGACTATGCACGTACCATAAATGGTGTGCCGGTAACTCAGACAATTGCAGACGGTGGGGCATTGGAAGATATGGATAGTACAATGGAAACATGGTCTTATGAAAGTCTCTGTTTCTATGTCGATAAAGATGGCATAGAAAGCATGACTTATTCAAATCCCTACACAATTGGTAACATAAAGACAGAGAATTTAAATCTTCTTTCATTCAGCGAGATTATGAAAATTTATGAAAAAATGATGGTGGTAACAAACGCTGATAATATGCAATATGAAAATTCCAGGATCTATAATATTGATCGGATCGTTCTTGGTTATGCCAGAATATATGAGCCGTCTACTGACGCACACACAGGTATTTTGATCCCCGTCTGGGATTTTTTCGGCAGCATGACTTCAGAAAGTGAATATAACGGAGAAACAGAATCAAATACCAGTAAAGATCCGAATGAAAGTTTCCTTACCATTAATGCCGTGGATGGCAGTATCATAGACCGGAATCTGGGTTACTGACATGAGACAGGTATTTGGAATTGTAAGGTACAATTTCTTCGGATTTTTACGCAATCCCAAAGTTATTTTTGTATTTCTGTTAGAATTTGTACTTAGTTTCCTGCTTACAGGCAGAATCATGGTTGTAATGGAGACCTACGATACACCGGTACAGGCCATTGAACCATTTATCTGGACATTTGGGGATGGGATAGCAGTACTGTCCAGTTCGCTGCTCTTGCTTCTTATGTTTTCTGACCTGCCGAAGATGACACCTATTACTCCATACCAGCTGACCCGGACAACCAAGAGGAAATGGCTTTTAGGTCAATTCATTTATGTTATTCTTGTAACTGTTTTATATACGGTTTTGATGCTGCTGTTTACGGCCGTGCTGTGTATGAAAAAGAGTTATCCAGGTAACCTGTGGAGCGAAACTGCGGCCATGCTTGGTTATTCAGAATTAGGAAAAAACCTGCAGGTCCCTTCTACAGTAAGGGTCATGGAAAGTATCTCACCCTATGGCTGTATGCTGCAGGTTTTCTTCCTTCTGTTTTGTTATTCGTTGACCTTAAGCTTTGTAATCCTTGTAGGAAATCTCTATAAAGGGAAGACTAAGGGGATGATTTTTGGCCTTCTTTACAGTGTCTTTGGTTTTTTATTGGACCCGAAAGTACTGGCTACAATTTTACATAAAGAAAAATACGAAATGTATCAGGTAAATGTATTAATCTGCTGGATCAGTCCTCTGAACCAGGCAGTATACGGAAAACATAACTTAGGTTATGACCCATTGCTTCCGAAAATCACGCATTCCTACATGTTTTTTCTGGGTATTTTAGTTCTTCTTGCAGTTTTTGCAATTAACCGGATGAAAAAATATACCTTTGAATTTCTTGGAGAAAAGACATGATCGGAAGGGGGAAAACCTATGTGGGGTGAAACAAAACGTATGTTTTTTAATAAGAATTTTCTGGCAGCATGGCTGATAGCCTGCATTTCCATAGCCATTGGACAGACTTATCCCAGCTTAAAAAAAGCACTGACATGTAGTACTTTTATCAGTATACTGGAAGGTTCCTTAAAAAGTCAGGCAGTATCTTTTGCCATTCCGGTAGCAGCCGTATTGCCATGGAGTGATTCCATTCTGCAAGAATATAAAAGTGGATTTTTAAAGGAGATACTTCCCAGAACGACTCGCAGACAGTATATCGAAGGTAAAGTTTTTTCCATTATGGTATCTGGTTTTATGGTCTGGACGTTATCTATACTAATGGTACTTTTTATCAATTTTATTGTGTTCTATCCGCTGGAGATAAAGGGTGCTATTCAGAAAGAAGCACTTCTGGACTTACTCATGAAGGCATTTCGGACAGGACTTATCGGAAGTATCATAAGTACTTTCGGTGGAAGCTGCGGGATTTTATGGGATTCTGCTTACATGGCATATGGAATCCCTTTTGTAAGCTTTTATTTCGGAATTATCCTTCATGACCGCTATTTTAAGAATCAGATATGGTTTTATCCAGTAGAATGGATACTGGCTGATGAAAATTGGGGACCGGACAAAATAGGAGTTTGGCTATTTCTACTGTTGTTTTTATTAGTAATGCTGGGAATTCTGGGAGGTGTTTTATATGGAAGATTGGAAGAAATCTGAAGGGATATTTAGTCTGGTCTGTGATCTGGAAAGAGCAAGTGGAATGATGCAGAACACCTGCGTAAAAATAGAACACGTGACCAAACGTTTCGGTGAAGACATCGTGTTACAGGAAGTAAATCTTTCCTTGAAAACAGGGAACGTCTATGGGATTGTTGGAAATAATGGTTCAGGAAAGACCGTCCTTATGAAATGCATCTGTGGGTTTCTTCCTGTAACTACGGGCACTATTTTTGTATTCGGGAAAAAAATAGGCCATGATGTGGATTTTCCTGAGAGTCTTGGAGTTATTATCGAGACTCCCGGCTTTCTTACACAATATACGGGCTTTAAAAATCTGGAGATCCTGGCAGACATGAATGGCCGGATTTCGAAGGCCGATATCCGCATAGTCTTAAAAAGGGTAGGATTGGATCCGGACATGAAGAAACCAGTCGGAAAATATTCCCTTGGAATGCGTCAACGCCTTGGTATAGCACAGGCCATTATGGAAGATCCTCTTTTTTTGATCCTGGATGAGCCGTTTAATGGACTGGATAAACATGGCGTGGAAGAAATAAGAGAACTGCTGCTGGATTTAAAAGCAGCAGGAAAAACCATTTTGCTGGCAAGCCATAATGAAGAGGACATCAGAATCTTATGTGACCACGTATATGAAATGGATGGAGGAATCTTAAGAGAAAGGACTGCCTGATAATGAGAAATTTATTTGTAAAAACGGCATTAGTATTGTGTACGACAATAATATTTCTTCCAGCTACCGTTTTTGCCACAGAGCCTCAAAACACGGAGATTACATCTGCTGAAGAAGGATTTACGGACTCGGATCCGTCCGTATCTTATGAGAATGACAACTCGTTAACCCTTGATGAAAAAGAGGATGAATCTACGAGTACCGAACCTCCGAGTACCGAACCTCCGGCAGAGGATGAAAAGACTCCTGATAAAGCTGATAACGATAAAGAAAATCCGGATCCGGATATTTTTACATCAGGAGATGACTTTGGTGATGGTTCTAAATCGAATCCTTTTCATGTTGTAATAGACAGTGATAATCAGGAGGACGGTGACGCCCCACAGATAACAGATCCGGTTATAGACAACGGAGGGTATTCGGGCGGTGGGGGAGGAGGTAATTCAACATCAGACTCATCAAGTGAAAAAATATTACATAAACCGCAGGTATTATTAGAAGACAGCAATCTTTCAGGTGGACGATTGGAGGCTGGTTCTACAACAGAAATGTCGCTGACATTTCGAAATAAAAGCTGCAGTCAAAATGTATTTGGTTTAAAAATTTCCCTTTCTACAGAGAACAAAGGAATCGAATTTGAGAAAAACTCTTTTTATGTACAAGTCCTGGCTCCTGGTGAAGCAATTACTTTGGAACAGATGATTACTATAACAGAAAACTGTGATCCTGGCCAGGCTGTCATTACTTTTTCTCTGGATTATGAAGATTCGAAAGCAACGGCAACTACCGGTACAGAATTACTGTCTTTTCAGATCATCCAACCGGTTCGTGTTAAATTGGAAGCTTCAGATATTCCATCTGTTTTATACGCTATGGATACAGTAGAAATCCCGGTAAAAGCAATGAATCTAGGAAGAGACAAAATATATAATGCAAGTGTCAGCTTAAAAGCTGATGAATTAAGCTCAAACGATACTGCATTCTTAGGGACCATAGAGGCCGGAGATTTATCCCAGGGAAGTCTTCGCATATATGTAAAAGGAAAAACAGGAAAATGTGCAGGTCAATTAATCCTTACGTATGAGGATGCCGATGGCAAATCGTATGAGGAAGAAATAAAATTTGATTCTGAAATCAAAGAAACCCAGATAAAGTCTTTAAAGGTTGAAGATGACCAGGAGAAAACCAATAACTGGTGGTATTCCATAGCTGCAGTTGTTGCAGTACTGCTTATTTCCATAATCCTGATTCTGGTCAGAAAGCTTCATAAGAAAAATATCCTTCTTGAAGAAGCGAGAAAGGCGGCTTCTCATTGAAAAGAAAAAAAATAGACAGCTTTACCTTATTTGTCATACTTCTGCTGACATTGACACTTACATTATCAGGAATTCTGCTGGCAGGCATGAAAGAAGAAAAACGGCAATTTACTGTGCTGCTCCCACTTGGAGATCTGGCTTATGATGAAGATTTTTTGCAGAAAGCGAAGAAGATAAAAGGTATAAAAGAAATCTGGCCAGTCATAGAAGTCCCGGTTGTCATCAAAATTGAAGATTATACGGAAACAACGACTTTTTCAGGAATTGATATGAATGCGTTTGGAAAAAATCCAACTCAGAATGAACTGGGGAAGATGCCGTTGTTATTGCTGGGAAATGGTTCCCTACGGGATATGAAAGACTATAATAATCATGCCATTTCAAAAAAACAACAGGAAAAATTTTTAGAAATGGGTGAAAACCTGAATATTTTTTATTCCCTGGATGAAAAAGAGAAGGAAACTTCCAAAGCCATAGATGATCTTACCACTTTATCCGGCAATTCCGCAAGAGGACCGCAAACCTCATATATGCCCTGTAAAGCCGCTGTAGTAACAGAAGGCAACGAAATCTACATACCCATTTCCCAGGCACAGGATCTCTGCAGAGAAATAGGAGAGCCTTCTGAGATCAGTAAAGTATATCTAAAAATAAATGGAAAAAATAACCTGGAGAACGCAAAGAAAATACTTTCAGGAATTTAACATAATATATAGCAATTCGGCGATTGCCTTCGAAATGGTCTCGCGGCGGGCCGCTGCTTTAAATGGGCGTATCAATTTGTCTGCTGTACGACGGTTTTTTTTCTTTTGCCATCGACCGGCAGAATGGCTTAGTTATTATTTCTGAACGGAGTCCGCTTCTTCTTGTGTGAGTTGACCATTTTTAACTGCATCAGAAATAGCTTTGTCTAATTCCTCAACTGTGGAATAATCCCCGATGTGTACTGCTTTTCCGTTATCTTTTGTTATATCAACACTATAAGAGGAAACTACATCTTCAGTAGGTGGAATCATGGAGTAGGTATCGCCGTCACCGTTGTCTTTGGAATACAATACTCCTTTTTTGATACTTTCCAGAGTTCCTTTATAGCTGTCCATCATAGCAGCTACGCTTTCCTGTGTAAATTCATGGAATACGCCTTCCCCATCATACCAACCATCTCCGGTTCCAATCAAAGATTCCATTTCTTTTTTCTGTTCGTTCATCCACGCCTCATATTCATCAGCTGTCCACCACTGCACATCTGGTGCTGCATTGTTCTTCTCATAATCTGCCTCGGTAACCCAATTTTTACCGTCAACGCTGATTTGTCCACCGTCTGTATCCTGATAGAGAATATCTGCGCTGGATGTGTTTCCCGTTTCGGATGTTGAAACCTTTGGTGTGTCCGAAGCCAATGCGCTTGCATAAGTAACCCCTGCAATGCTTAAACAGATTGCTCCGCACAAGCCTATTGCCAAAATTTTTTTGTTCTTCATAGATAAGACCTCGCTTTATAAGAATTATAGCTGCCCTCTTGAGGACAGCTATAATATAACAAAGCAACTTGGATATAGTTTGCATGGATTATGGATTTTAGATGGAGTTGTCTACTGGCTGTTTACAAGGCAATTCAAACCAAAACAGTACACCATTGTTTGTATTTGAAATGCCGTAATTTGCTCGATGCATTTCCATGATTTTGCCAACAATATAAAGCCCTAATCCGCTTCCACCGGTATTACGGTTACGAGATGTATCTGCTCGGTAGAAGGCTTCAAACAAATGTGGAATAGAATCGTCAGGCACACGGACACCTGTGTTTTCAATTTCACCACGAATTATACCATGCGTTTCGGACAAAGATATACGAATCAGTTCACCACTTGGAGAATAGTGAGTTGCGTTTACCAATATATTTTGAATCGCCCGTTCCATCTGTGCTTGTTCCACTTCACAATAAAGACGGGTAGGAATATTTGCTTCAAGGCACTGTTCCTTTTCTTCCAATAAATCTGTTACAGTGGCAATCTGTACCCGAAATATTTCCGCAAAATTAATGGTTTTATATTCGGATTTTTGAGTTCCCTCTGCTTTAGAAACATACAGCAGCTCTTTTACCAACTTTTCCATCCTATCAACAACGGCCAGGGAACGCTCCATGTACTTTATATGGTTTTCATAACCGCAGACTCCGTTCAGCATTCCCGCCAAATGTCCTTTCAAGATGGTTAGTGGTGTTTTCAGTTCATGGGATGCTGCCGAGAAAAAGTCTACCCGCTGTCTTTCTAACTCCTGTTCCTTTTCAATATCTGTTTTGAGCTGTTGGTTGGCAGTTTGAAGATCGTTCAATGCAGTGGATAGCGAAGCAGATAATGAATTTAGATTTTGCGCCAAACACCCTAATTCATCTTCTCGTTCTGTACCACATTGACCGGAAAAATCCAATTCTGTCATTTGCTTTGAAATCTTGCTCAGTTGCACAATAGGTCTAGTGATATACCGTGTATAGAGCCATGCACAAAGGAGCGAAAGCAGAAAGACCATTAGGATAACATACGGAAGAATAGACAGCAATACCTTTGTTGCCTGCTGTACAACGAACAAATCTGTTTGAACTGCCAACGCATAAGCAGTGCCGTTTTTTAACGTGAACGGGTAAAAATTTGTCGTGGTTTCCCCAGACGGTTGCATATCTATGAACGATTCATCTTCATCGAATGTAACTGTGCAATCTGCCGAAGTAGTAGAGGTTTCCGTTGATGCCTCGTCGGGATATATCATACGACCGTTACTATCCTCAATCCAAAAAGCGGCATTTGTTTCCTTTGAAAAATTAGATATATCATTTTCGCAATCAGATATATTGTCAAAAGCTGTCATTTGCTCAACAAGGTGCATAGCGGCTTTCGCTGTGGACACATTTATCAAATTGGAGTATGTCGCAGGTAACAGCTTTGAAATGAAAAAATATGTTCCGCTACAAGCTGTACCCAGTAGAAAAAATGTAATTATAAAAATCTTAACGGATAAACGTTGCTTAATGTACTTTGTCAACTCTGTATCCCACTCCTCTGATTGTTTTTATATAGTCAGCATTTAATTTTTTGCGAATGTTCTTTATGTGACTGTCAATGATCCGATCTTCGACCTCCAAATCGTCCTCCCACAATCGGTCAAGTAGCATTTGCCGAGTAAAGACCTTTCCCTGATTTTCAAGCATAAGCCTAAGAAGCGCAAACTCTTTGCTGGTTAAAACAACCTCGTTTCCGCCTTGATATACATGGAATCCGTCAACGTCCATACTTAGCTCTTTATAAGTAAGCAGGGATTGATTTTGAGTTTCCACAGTCCTACGGCGAAGAATAGCCGCAATCTTGCACAGCAGGATTTTGGGCGAAAAGGGCTTTGGAATGTAATCGTCAATCTGCTGTTCAAAACCCCGCAACTGGTTTTCTTCATCCGAAAGCGCAGTAAGCATAATAATAGGGACTTGTGACCGCTTACGAATGACCTCACATACACCATAACCGTCGATTTTAGGGAGCATGATGTCTAACAGCACAAGGTCGATGGTATCCCCAAACATTGCAATGCCCGCCACACCGTCAGAAGCAACAGCGACTTCATATCCCGCATCAATCAGATGGTTCTTTAATATATCCTGAATGTCAATATCGTCCTCAACAATTAAAATCTTCTGCATTGTTCCACCTCCAACTTTTCAAATATAGCAGAGAAATATGTATCTATTATGGAGTCTCAAATTTTATCCGCATTTATTTTACCCCCATCCTTTCAATCTATCAATGTTGTCATCGAGTATGTAGATAAAATACTACTAAAACATAAAACTGCGTATCGTCCTCATAATCAAACCTGAATACCTTTTACCAAATCGTCACCTTGCTGGACATTTCCGTAGACCAATTCTTTTATCCTGACAGGCAGAACAGCGAAAGTAACTGCTGCCAGCACATTGATGTCCTTTTAAACTCTAATGAAAAAGAATTTGTCGTGATAGAAGCCACAGCCGAGGGCATTAAGAAAGCCAGAGAAACGGAGGTTCCAGGAAAATCTACATACCCATTTTCCAGGCACAGGATCTCTGCAGAGAAATAGGAGAGCCTTCTGAAATCAGTAAAGTATATCTAAAAATAAATGGAAAAAATAACCTGGAGAACGCAAAGAAAATACTTTCAGGAATTTAACATAATATATAGCAA
>NZ_JAJCGR010000029.1:0-43796 GCF_020553125.1 Blautia sp. MSK20_18 | reverse complement strand
TGATGCTCATGCTCTTCATGATCATGGCCACAGCCGCACTCTCCGTCGTGGTGATGGTGATGCTCATGCTCTTCATGATCATGGCCACAGCCACACTCTCCGTCGTGGTGATGATGATGCTCATGCTCCTCCTCAAGCATCTCCTGCTCCAGGGATACCGGATGCTCCATAACCTCTACCAGCTTCTTACCGTCAAGATTCTCGATCGGAGTTGTAATGATAGCAGCATCCTTATTCAGGCTGCGGAGAAGCTCCAGGGACTCCTGAACCTTTTTCTCACTTGCAATATCGGTACGGCTCATGATGATAGCACCTGCATACTGGATCTGATTATCAAAGAACTCACCGAAGTTCTTCATATACATTTTGCATTTTTTTGCATCAACAACAGTTGTATAGCTGTTCAGTTTAATGTCAACCTCGTCCTGAACACCCTGTACAGCCTTGATAACGTCAGAAAGCTTACCAACTCCTGACGGCTCGATCAGGATCCTGTCCGGATCATATTTGGTAACAACCTCTTTCAGAGAGGTTCCGAAATCTCCTACCAGAGAGCAGCAGATACATCCGGAGTTCATCTCACGGATCTGGATCCCTGCCTCTTTCAGGAAGCCGCCGTCAATACCGATCTCACCGAACTCGTTCTCGATCAGCACTACCTGCTCACCCTGAAATCCATCCTTCAGAAGTTTTTTGATCAGAGTTGTTTTTCCGGCGCCAAGGAAACCGGAGATAATATCAATTTTAACCATTTTGTATACACTCCTTTTAACGTAGTTTGACCAGGAAGTATTATACCCCCTGGTTGTATCCTGTTATGCTCATGATGACAGAGAAAAATACCTGTTTCTGTATCTGCTGTCATTATATCCATTTTACAAAACAGACATTCCTATTCTGCTTTATATTCAGATTAATAGAGGGATGTGAAAAGCTCACATCCCTGAAAATCGTTCTTCCTATCAGCCGTTGATCATAAAGCTCATAAGCTTGTCGATATCCTCTTTCTCTGCTGCAACGATCTCAAGCTCCGGGATCTCACCAGCGGAAAAGATGTTTGCAAGAGATACATACTGGGAAAGCTTGGATTTCAGGTTCAGTCTGTCTCCCTCTCCTGTTACAAGCTCTACTCTACCCTTGCAGCTGTCAATTACCTCAAAAAATTTATCAATATCTGTAATATGTGTTACTTTCATTTTAAAAATCTCCTTTCTTATTAAAGGGCTGTTCTTAACTCTTTCCGTTAGATTATACCCCAGTGTTTTTAAAAAAGCAATCCCTGCCGGGCAAAAACACTTCACAGATATTCTCTACGGATCTATATATATTTCGTCATATTTCTTCAATTTCAACGGTACAGTCTTTTCTTCCTTTGTTCCATTTCATGAGATAAACCTTAAATCCCAGAGAATCTCTGGCAATGGTAAACGGTTCTTCCCTGAGTACTTCGGATCCCATACCCTGCTCATTCAGCTCTGCCTGCTTTGTCCTGGCTTTTTCTGTAAGAACTCTAAGTTCTTCATCGGCTTCTTTTCCAAAAGAACGATTCCCATATCCGGATGAAGCTTCCCGCAGCTTTTCAGAAAGGCACATCGTTACCTGGATGTGTTTTGTGCGGTGAAGCATTCCTGCCAGTTTCCGTGCTACCCATTTAAACCGAAGTTTCCGGTAAATTTCAAGCCACCTGACAAAGGTACGGTCTCCTGCCTGCCTTGCGATCTCTCCCATTACCTCAAATGCCTTTTCCGAGGGAATCCACGGATTTTCCCTGGGAACAATATACTTTTCCGGAACAGCCGGATAACAGCAGTAATTCAATGGCGGAAATTCCACCAGTGCAGAAAGCTTCTCCTCCAGAGCGTTGCAGCTGTCCCCGCCTATATAATCATATTTGTCGCGGAGGATCGCCAACCGATATTCCAGCTGCCGTAAGTATTCATACCCTTCTACCCAGAAATGACCGATCCGGCTGTAATCGTAGAGATGTTTTTCCAGAGACAGGGTTTCAAAAAACAAAGTCACCACCGAATCATCCTGGTGAACCACAAGGATGTATTCTCTGCCCTGCCGGCTTAAATCTGCCAGGATCTCGCCCTCGTAATCCGGTTTGTATACACCTGTCATACGGGCATTTTCAAAAACAAGAAAGCTTTCTACCGCATCATTCATAAGATACACTAGACGGATTTCGCCGTTTTTTACATAAGAATCCACTCTGTACATATTGTCATCGGACTTTTCCGCAATTGCTTCCGAAAAAGCACTTTCTGAAGCTGCTTTCTGATCCTGCGGATCTTTCTCATCATTCACTGCCACCAGTTCAAACTGATCTTCTCCAAGCAGCTCTGCTAGCTTCTGAAAGGTATCTGGCAGCTCTTCAAAGGCCTTCTCTGAGACATATCTCTCCGGTGCTGTTTTTCCTGCAGTATTATTTCCAGTATCCATCAATTACCTCTTTATTCAGTTTCTCCCCAATAACGATCATGATCTCCTGTCCCAGCTTCGTTGGCCGGATGCAGATCTCATGGCGGGTAGCATTCAGCTCCAGCCACTGTCCATCTTCTTTTCTAAGAAAACCTTTTACGCGAAAAACATCTCCGCAGGATGGATCATTCAGGATCCTTTCTGCAGTTTCATGAAGTTCCTCCTCGCTTTTATGAACGTTCATAAAAAACAGAGAATCAAATCCGCCGCCTTCCGCATAAGATTCCTTCACATAAGCTTCTGACACATACCCACAATTCAGGATCTTTTCCAGGTCTGTGTCTGTGAGCTCATCCCAGTTTCCGGTGAGAATCTCACTGTCCAGACGGCGCCTGCACTGGATCTGGCCAAGTGCACGGTTGAGATGCTCTTTTGTGCTGCTGATCTCTTCCACCGTGGCTTCCTGGCTCCTGCTCAGTAATACATAGCCTGCATCTGCCACCTCGGAAGCCAGCAGATAATCCGCTTCCGCAGAAAGATCCTCTGCCAGCTTCGCATCCACAATGGCGATCACATTTCCGATCTCATACCATTTATCCAACGGTTCCTCATGGAGGGCGTCAAAGAACTCATCCACATCAAAGATTCCGGATGGTTCTACGATGACACGGTCGTAACCGCACATTCCCATGGCGATCAGCTTTGTCTTAAATCGCCGTCTGTGACAGTCCGCATCACAGCCCCCGGAAACCATCTCCAGCTCACAGTTGTCTCCCATCAGATCCTGAAGCAGCATCATATCCACATTCACTGCCCCGAAATCATTTTCCAGGATCCCGATGTTCATGCCTTTTTTCAGAAGATAGGAGGCATATTTTTTTATAAATGTTGTCTTTCCGGATCCGAGAAATCCGGTTATCAGATCGATCTTTATCATATTTCTTCCTTTACTTTATCAACTCTCCGGAGCATACAGTAAAATAAATGCGAATATATGCTTTACTTATGTTCCGGTCATATTTCAATAATCTCCTGCCCGACAAATGCCGGACTGCTATCAGTATATAATCTTTTTTCCGCAAAGAAAAGAGGCGGTCCTGAAAAATCCTCTCAGAACTGCCTCTTTCCGGCTATTTTATCTTTTTATAAACATATATGAAGATTACTTTGTAAACAGATCTACCAGATCCTGACCATCATTATAGCCCTGTTTTTTCAGTTCCTGAACAAACCAGTCATCTACACCGTCTACTGCTTTCTTAAAGGAATCGATATCCATGTCCTTTTTCTCTGTGAAGGTCACACCGTTTTTGTCTGCCCAGCGTGCTTTGATCTCATCATCACTGGAACGGTTGATGTAACGCTCATACTCAACAGCTTTCTGACCACACTCATCAACAACAGCCTGCTGCTCCGGTGTCAGCGCATCATAAATATCCTGGTTGATGCAGAAGAACAGGCAGTCATAGATTGCATCCCACATGGAGCAATATGGCTGTACCTCCTGTACACTGGCTGCATCGATGGCGGGCAACGGATTCTCCTCGCCCTCTACCGTATTCTGCTGAAGTGCTGTGTAGGTCTCGGACCAGTTCATATTTGTAGCATCTGCCCCCCATCTCTTATAACACTCCATAAGGAGATTAGAGCCGGCTACACGAACCTTCAGATTCTTCATATCATCTACAGATTTTACCTCATGCTTGCTGTTTGTCAACTCACGGAATCCGTTCTCTGCAATACCCATGCAGTGAAGTCCGTAGCCGTTAAGGATCTCCTTCAGCTTGTCTCCGGCCTCTCCGTCAAACTTCGCATCTGCATCATCATAGGAATCATAGATGAACGGCAGGGATACCACATTGAAGCGTGGATCAAATGCAGAATAGATCAGATTGGAATGCATGGAGATCTGTACCGGGTCTCCGTTCATCAATGCCTGGATTCCCTCGGACTGATTTCCGTTTGTCAGCTGATCCGCTGCGTAAATGTTAACCTTGACCTTTCCTCCGGTAGCCTTTTCCATGAGTTCACCGAACTTACGTCCTCCATCAGCCCAGGTACTTGTCTCCGTTGTGGAGCATGCAAAGTTCCAGGTTGTCTCAGGCCAGTTCAGATCACTGTAATCCTCCACGGTATCTACCGAATCCTCTGTAAACAGATCTACAAGATCCTGTGCATCGTCATAGCCTTCACTCTTAAGCTCCTTTACAAACCAGTCGTCGATTCCGTCTACTGCTTTCTTGAAGGAATCGATATCCATATCCTCTTTCTTTGTAAAGGTCACACCGTTGCTCTTCTCCCAGCGGCTCATGATCTCCTCGTCGCCGGAACGGTTGATATAACGCTCATACTCAACAGCCTTCTGGCCTGCCTCATCAACAACCTGCTGCTGTTCCGGTGTCAGGCTGTCATAGATATCCTGGTTGATACAGAAGAACAGACAATCATAGATTGCATCCCACATGGAGCAGTACGGCTGTACCTCCTGTACACTGGCTGCGTCGATCGCAGGCAACGGGTTCTCCTCACCCTCTACCGTATTCTGCTGAAGTGCTGTGTATGTCTCAGACCAGTTCATATTTGTGGCATCTGCCCCCCATCTCTTATAGCATTCCATAAGAAGGTTGGAACCGGCCACACGAACCTTCAGGTTCTTCATGTCGTCTACTGTTTTTACTTCATGCTTGCTGTTTGTCAGCTCACGGAAACCATTCTCTGCGATTCCCATACAATGAAGTCCGTACTCACCAAGGATCTCTTTCAGCTTTTCTCCGGCCTCACCGTCAAATTTTGCATCCGCGTCATCGTAGGAATCATAGATAAACGGCAGGGATACTACATTGAATCTCGGGTCAAATGCAGAGTAGATCAGATTGGAATGCATGGAGATCTGTACCGGGTCTCCGTTCATTAGTGCCTGGATTCCCTCGGACTGATTTCCGTTTGTCAGCTGATCTGCTGCGTAAATATTAACCTTGACTTTTCCGCCGGTTGCTTTTTCCATAAGCTCACCAAACTTACGTCCTCCGTCAGCCCAGGTACTTGTTTCAGTTGTAGAGCATGCAAAGTTCCATGTCATCTCCGGCCAGTCAAGATCACTGTAATCCGCGATGGTATTAAAGGAATCACTTCCGTCTCCGGAATCCTTGGAGCTCTGGCTTTCTGTGTCAGAAGACTGGTTTCCTGTATAGGAGCCCTCTTTTGCAAGAGCCTTCGGAAGAGCTGTGGAAACAGCCGGAATATAAGTGATGATCAGAAGAACTGCAACGGATGCAGCGATCATCGGCATAACTGCTCTGGAGATCTGCTGAAGAGTAACCTCCAGACCTTTTTTGATCTTGATACTAATGGCAACGAAAAGATTTACACCTACCGGAGGTGTTACCTGTCCGATCGCAAGGTTAACTGTTGCCATAACACCGAATGCTACCACATCATAGCCCAGAGCCTTACATACCGGAAGCATGATCGGTACAAAAATATACATTGCAGAGTTTGCATCAATGAAGCATCCTGCGATCAGGAAAATGATGTTTACGATCAGAAGGAAGGTAAACTGATTATGTGCAATGCCGGCAAGAAGCTCAGATGCCGCATTTGCAATACCAAACTTGGTACATACAAAAGAGAACAGGGAAGCACTCGCTACGATCAGCATGATTCCGCCAGTTGTCTTTGCAGAATCCACAAGAATGTCAAACAGATCTTTGAGCTTAACCTCACGGTAGATCACCATACCAACAAACAGACCGTAAACAACAGATACGGCTGCAGCCTCAGTTGGTGTAAAGATACCGCCGTAAATTCCTCCGAGGATGATAACCGGCATCAGGAATCCCCAGAATGCATCTTTAAATGTATCCCAGCGCTCTTTTGCGGAAGCTTTTTCACGGGATGGCTGAATGTTATGTTTCTTTGCCTCAATCATAACGATGATCACAAGAGCAACACCCATCAGAAGTCCCGGAACGATACCAGCCATAAACATATCTGCAATAGATACACCTGTGATGGAAGCGTATACAACGAATGCGATACTCGGCGGTATGACAATGGCGATGGAACTGGAGGTTGCCATCAATGCCGTGGAAAACGGTGCGGAAAAACCACCCTGCTCAACCATAGCCGGGATCAGAACTGCTCCAAGTGCCGCAACCGTTGCAGGACCGGAACCGGAGATTGCTCCGAAGAAGCAGGCTACGATAACACATACAATGGCGATACCGCCCTTTTTATGTCCTACGCAGGTATCTACGAAGTTGATCAGTCGTTTGGAAATACCGGCTTTTGCCATAATGTTTCCGGACAGAACAAAGAACGGGATAGCAAGAAGCAGGAATTTACTGATTCCGGAGTACATATTTGTAGCTACGATCGTCAGAGATGTACCGGAATAAAGGATGGCACATACAGATGACAGACCTAAGCAGATCGCAATGGGAAGTCCCAGGATCAGGAAAACAAAGAAGGAGATAAATAAGATTGCACTGATCATTTATTTGTCCTCCTTTTCATCATCTTTTTTCAGGCAGAAGTCCAGGCAGTACTCAATAAAATGAAGGATCATACAGCCTGCTCCGATCGGCACGAAGGACCAGAAGATCCACTCCGGCCAGTTCAATACGAAAGTTCTCTTGCCGTTTGCCAGCTGTGTAAGAACTTTGTCCATTCCATATTTAAATAAAATTGCGGAAAAAACAATGCTCAGGACCGTGATCAGGATCACAGATGGTTTTTCCAGTTTTTTCGGAAGACGGTCCGTAACCAGTGTCAGACTTACCAGTCCTCCTTTTTCACGGCAGGCAAGTGCTGCTGCCAAAAGTGTGATGAGAACAAACACCGCTACAACAAGCTCTTCTGTAAAAGACCATGAGCGATGGATGACCTTACGGGAAAATACATTTCCCACAGTCAGCACAAGGATCAGCAGTGTGGAAATGACCAGTACAATTTTTTCTACTGCTGCAAGTGCGTTCATGAGTTTTTTGTACACTTTCATACTCTTTCCCCTTTTGTATATTTTTCCGGTTTCAGATCCTTACCGCGTGGTTTAAAATGTTTTGGATAAAAAAAATCCGTCCCCTTTCAGGGACGGATATAAAATTCCGCAACCACCCTGTTTCTCCATTGAAACAAGCACGATTCTGCAACGTACCGGCATACGCGACTTCTGTAACGGGAAGCACCCGTGAAAACCTACTTACTTGTCTGAAACTTTCGGCTTTCCTTCTCAGGGATGATATTCAAGGCAGTTCCGACGCTGCATCACACCAGTCACAGCTCTCTGAAGACGGTTCCTCTGTCTTTACTGATTCCCTTCATGGAATTTACTTCTGTTATGTGTTAACTCTTTAATGAGTTAAACCAATTCTAACTCTGTTTGTTTTGATAGTCAAGCTTTTTTTCAAAAACTCCTTCAGGCGTTCTTTCCTTCTCCGGCGAAGTACTCCTTCACAAGCTTTACAACCACACCGGAAAGCAGGAACACTGCGATCAGGTTAGGGATCGCCATCAGACCGTTGAAGGTCTCTGCGATACTCCAGAGAAGTCCAAGGTCAACAGTTGCGCCGATGATCGCTACCAGAGAGTACAGTACCATAAAAGGTCTGATAGCTTTTTCCTTAAAAAGGAACTCCGCACATCTGGCTCCGTAAAGTCCCCATCCAATGATAGTGGAAAATGCGAAGCAGCACATGGCAACTGCTGTAAAGATGGAAACCCAGTTTCCGTATGTACTGGTAAAACCGCTGATGGTAAGCTCCGCTCCTGCTGCTGCGCCATAACCAACCGGCACCCCGCTGCAGAGGATGACAAGCGCTGTCAGCGTACAGATCACGATCGTGTCCGTGAATACCTCAAAGATCCCGAAAAATCCCTGTTTTACAGGTTTTCTGGTGTCTGCACAGGCATGTGCGATGGAACCGGTACCAAGACCTGCCTCGTTGGAAAAAATACCTCTGGAAACACCTTTTTTCATACTCATGAAAAAGCTTCCTACTACGCCGCCTGTCACAGATGCCGGATTAAATGCCCCTCTGATGATAGCGCTGAAAACACCTGGAACATTTTTCCAATTGATGATAACTACACCGACGGCAAGAATAATATAAAACAATGCCATAAACGGTACCAGCTTTTCTGTAACCTGGCCGATCCTTTTGATTCCGCCAAGCAGGATCATTGCCACAAGAATCGCAAGGATGATCCCCATAACAAGGTTTACCGTAGAAGTATTGTCTGCAGCGATCACATTGTAATTGATCAGTGCAGAATCAATAGCTGTTGTAATGGTATTAACCTGGGTTGCATTTCCGGTTCCGAAAACAGTAAGCACACCGAAAGCGGAAAACAGATACGCCAGCCAGTGCCAGTGTTTCTTAAGACCATTCTTAATGTAATACATTGGTCCTCCAACCAGATCTCCGTTGGCATTGGTTTCGCGGAAATGTACAGCGAGTGTAACCTCGGAAAACTTCGTACACATTCCAAGAAGTGCGGAAATCCACATCCAGAATACGGCTCCCGGTCCTCCGATGGCAATAGCACCTGCCACACCTGCAATATTTCCCGTTCCCACGGTAGCAGCTAACGCCGTACAAACAGCCTGAAACGGTGTCAGACTTCCATCGGAAGCTTCTCTTTTCCGAAGCATACGTCCGATAGTGACCCTGATGGCATAGGGAAATTTCCGAATCTGGAGAAAATTCGTGCGGATACTTAAATAAAGACCTACACCAATAATACAGATCATCGCAGGAACGCCCCAGATAAAATTGTTTACAGCAGCATTCACTGATTCAATAACAGATAACATTCTATAATCCTTCCCTTATTTAATTTTGTCTTTTTGGATTGTACGTTTGTCTGTACAAAAAGACGATTCGTTAGATTATATCACATTTTTTGTCGAATGTATAAGAGAAAAGCTTTATAATTTTACTATGATAAAGAAAGAAAGTGAATAAAAGCTGCCAATCCTGTTGTTAAATATGTGATATACCTGTAGTAAAAATACTTATCTGTGATCAATATCATTTTCCGTGTCGTCCAGGAATGTAAATATATATCCCCAGTATTTCTCCAGGATCTTACCTCTGCTTCCATAGATCTCATGCTTTGTTCCGATCATATGGATATAATCACAGCTTGTTTTTCCCTGGCGATTGATCTTTCCAGCAAAATTTTTCAGGGCACGGACAGACACCAGATCTTCAGTCTGGGCCTGGATGAGCAGCATTGGTGCCGTATATTTTTTCCATCCGTAGAGACGCAGATACCAGCTCATTTCCGCAGAAGCCCAGAGCCAGCCGTAGGATGGAGACCAGGTCTGGAGCTCCTTATGTTCTGCACGGAGATTTTTGTATCGCTCGTATCTTGGTTTTGATGTTGCGGAGCTTGTCTCAAAAGAACCGCTGCCATCGTAAGGCTTTCGGCCAGCTACATATTCCTCATCTTTTCCGAAAATGCATTTCTCCAGAGCTATGCCGGTGGCTGCCGGCCACGGAACATAATCTGTAAGAGGACGGATCATCGGAGAAGAAAGGATCACCTTGTGAAACCAGTCCGGCTCCCAGGCTGCAGCAATACCACCGATGGCACCACCCATGGAATGTGCATACAAGTTAAGTGACAGATCCGGATGTGCTTTCTTTATATAGCGGCATGCTTTCAGAAAATCGCGGATATATCTTCTCCATGTATCGATGTGGACCAGAGACGGGTCTGCGGTAAGACGATAGCTGCGGCCATGGCCGCAATGCTCCGGAATATATACATGATAGCCTTCCTTAAGAAAATAATAGGCCACTTCATCATATTTTACTGCTGATTCTGTGAATCCGTGGCTGATGACTACCACACCTTTAGGCATATCAATATCAGACAGATACTGCAGCATATGGATTTTACCTGTGATCCGTTTGCTTTCGTTACGAAACGGATAATCCGCACCCGGTACATAAAGTTCCCTTCTGTGAGACAGAAGATATGGCGTTACGATATTTTTCATGGTTTCTTCGTATTCATTTTCATGTATGATCTGCATATTGGTTAAAAACCTCCCTTGCTTTTACTGTATTGCTTTTTTGCTTCTCCCAAACTCTGCTTTTCAAAACCCTTCCATGTTGTCACAGCTGTTTTCTTACAGGATAACAGAATTCACTCCTCCAGACAATCCTTTTCAGACCATTTTGCTCTTTAATTTCCATTAAAAAATGCCCGAACATTTTGATATGTACCGGGCATTTCTTATATTATTTAATAAAATCTCACAATATCTTCCACATCTTTACGTTTCGGTCTTGCAGGCTCTTCGGCTGCTTTTCCGATGGCGATCACTGCCATTACCGTTTCTGTTTCCGGAATGGAAAGGATCTCACGGAGCTTGTCTCCGGCACGAAGTCCCATGATCAGGGTTCCATATCCAAGCTCCTTTGCCTTCAGGATCAGATTCTCGTTCTGAAGTCCCAGATCATAGCAGCCCCAGCCGTTTCCGAGTTCATTATCTGGTGTTCCGTCTTTCTGAAATCCGGCATGGTTATGTACAAAGGTTGTAACGATCAGGGAGGCATTCTCTGCTTTTGCCTGGTTCATTTCCGGCAGACATTCTCTGCTGACCTTCTCCACCATCTCTTCGGACATTACACAATAATATCTTCCGGTCTGGGAGTTTTTCCAGCTGGGTGCTTCCTGAGCGGCCCGGATCACTGCAAGAAGATCTTCTTTTGTGATCTTGCTCTCCGGGCTGTATTTACGGATGGTCCTTCTCTCTTCGATCAGTTTCTGAAATTCCATATTTTTCCTCCTTACTGTCCGGTGCCGGATCTGCTTCCGGATCCTGCAGTTATTCCGGCATGGATTTTTATGTTCACACTTTTTATGGAGCTATTTTAACACAATGCCGTATTGAAATCAATTTCAAAACTCCGGCATCGTTACTGTTCATTCTGCGACCATTACTGTTCACTCCGTTCTCAGCAACACGCTTCAAAAAATATTGCCTGGGAACAATAACTGCAATACCACTTATGAAGATTTTTTTTGATTTACCACATAAATTCCCACACAGACAAGAAACAGTGCGATGAGACTTCCCATATTAAATGCCTGACGTACCTCTCCCAGAACCAGTGCAGACAGGATCACACTGAACAAAGGATTTACAAAGCCAAAGATCGCTACCCTGGATACATCATTCCAGGCAAGCAGCACTGACCACAGTGTATAGGCCACTGCAGACACCATTGCCAGATAAAAGATGATCCCGATACCGGCGGCATTTACCACTCCGAAATGTCCTCCCATCCCTTTTCCGATCAGGAACAGAATGATCCCGCCCATGGTAAACTGCGTTCCGCTGAGTACCACCGGAGATACCTTTCTGGAAAAAATATTGATCAGCACCGTGGACATTCCGTAAGAAAACTGCGCGATCAGAATAAATCCTTCTCCTGTAAGCCTAAAACCTGCATCCAGAGAATTTCCCATGAGATTGATCACGACCACGCCGCCAAAACCGAGGATACAGCCGAGCATCTTTCGCCCGGTCATTTTTTCCTTGTGAAAAACAAGGCAGGACAGCAGGATCGCAATAAAATTCCCAAGACCTGTGATAATAGCGCCTTTTACACCGGAGGTATGTGCCACACCTATATAAAAGAAGAAATACTGACATACCGTCTGAGCCATACATACCGGCGCCGCATATTTCAGAACAGTTCGATCCGGAAGCAGAACCTTGCGCTCACGCAAAGATGCAAAGATCAGTACAAGGATTCCTGCCAGTGCAAAACGCACACCTGCAAAAACGATCTGACTTGCCGTATCTGCAGAATCCATCTGCATCAGACGGTATCCTGTCTTGATCAGCGGGATCGCACTCCCCCAGAGAAGACAGCAGACGCAGGCAAGCGCTGCCACCACCCAGGTTTTTTTTAATATTGTTTTTGTTTGTTCCATTTGTTTATTCTCTCTTTCTCAAAACTTCTTCCATCTGACTGATCACAGCTTTTATTTCATTTATTGCACTGATACTTACGTCCCGGAAATCAAGCTTTTTCACCTTTCCGTATAATTCCGCCTCATAAGCGCTGGCTTTCTCTTCATCTTTATCCTTGTATCGGGCTTTTCCGATCAGCCAGGCACTGGAATCCGCACAGTCCGGATATTCCGTATTTCCCCGGATCAGAAAATCCTCTGAAGCTTCCGTCAATGCTGTTTTCAGTTTTTCTGCTTTATCCAGAAATTCTTCCGTTGTCTGCGGATAATGTTCTTTTATATAGAGGAGATTTTTATGAATACAGGTGGCACTTTTTTCCATTAGTTTCCGTTCTTCCGGATCTTTGAAATTATCATATTCCCCAGGCCGGACTTCCCATCCGCGGATGGATTTGCTTAATTCCATCAGCCAGTATACATGACGGGAAATATCGTCCGGAAACATAAAATACGTAGAAAATTCATGATCGATCATAGGTGCAAGACTTATGATCCCGCCATCTTTATCACAGAGAAATGCTACATTTTCATAATGATAATTCTGGTCTCCCTTCAGGACAGAGATCAGTACCTGCATGGCAAGCTGTTCCGCCATTTCCCGATGCTCCTGCAAAAAATCAGCTTCAAAAATGTCTCTATAATCATAAAACATCTGGCAATAGTTTACATAATTATCTATATCTACCTTTTCATCCGGATATTTCCTGAAAAACTCCAGAAGATTCAAAAGGGATTCCCCTTCTTTATAGGCCATGGGAACTGCCGTTCCGTAGTCAAGATATTTTTCATTTACTGCCTCATACCCTTCACAGATGGCCAGTTCATACCTGGGCGCAGGCATGAAATATTCATTAATGATCGTTGACCAGAACACCTCTGCATAAGCATACAGTGGCGTGGAAAATGGTTTGGATTTCGTCAATGGCTTAAAAATCATATTTCCAGGAAATATGGGGAAATGTTTTTCCCCGCTTACCACGCCTACAGCTTCAGACTTAAGATTTCCGATTCGATTTTTGTATTGATAGTGTCTGACTTTATAATACATAGCAGTCATATCGTATTGCCTTCCCCTTCAATGTATAAGACGGCTCCCGGCCGGCAAGACATTCACTTTTCAGCGGACGCTTGACGATGATCTTATCCGGATTTGCTCTGATAGCTGCATCAAAAAGATCCTTTTCCCCGGAACACGGTGGTTCCAGCTTCTGGATCAATTGAAGTTTCTTGTTGATCAGGCTGGATTTCTGTCTTGCCGGAAACATGGGATCCAGATAGATCACGTCTACAGGATCAAGAAGCTTTGACATACCTTCTACACTGTTTCCCTCGATCACCTTCATACGACCGGCAATATCTTTCAGCTCCATATTTTTCTTGGCACGGCGAATGGCATCTTTAAGAAGGGCTGCGATCACTGGATTCTGCTCGTACAGCGTCACCTCATAGCCCTGGGCTGCCAGAAGAAAGGCATCCTCACCCATTCCTGCCGTAGCATCGATGGCCTTCCTTCCCTCCTTATCTGACTTCACCGCCTTCACCAGCATCTCATGCTGAAGTCTGCCTCTGGTAACTCTGTGAAGCATCGTCTCCACAAAATCCCCCTGATAGGTCAGCCCGAAACCGGACAGCGAAACGCCCCTGGAATCAAACCGCACCGTCAGAAAATCTCCCGGCTTATCCTGAAGCTGCGCTCCGGTCCTCCTGCAAAAGGCTTCCGCCATATCTCTCTGTCCGCCCTTTCCAAGACAGACTGCGATTTTATCATTCATTTCCCGATTCTCTCTTTCATGACTCTTTTTCATAAGCTCTTTCATTCTACAATTTTACAAAAGAAATTGCAATTCATCTCAATAAAAGCTGCCGCTTTGCGATCTATCAATCGCTAAAGCGACAGCTTTCTTCTCAGCCGTATATTTATTTTGAATTTCTCTTTCCTTTTCTGACTTTGATCCTGCGGATCATCCTTCGGATCAGAAATACCACAAGCACAATGATCACAATAAAGATCAGACAAATACCTGCGATCATTGCCGAAAACTTATTCGGCTGCTTCACCAGATCAATGATATTTCTGCTGTCCTCCACAACCTTACGTCCATGTGTCGTCTCATAATATTCCGGCACATTGGCAATTCCGTCGCCGTCTGTATCCTCAAAGGACTGCATATATCTTGCGATCGCATCCCAGGCCTTCAATTCTCTGTCACCCTCCATGATCGCCTGATCTTCCAGATTTTCAATGGGATTCCCATCCCTGTCCTTCGGTTCAAGAGACAACAGTCCATAGGACATTTTCATCACAGAACCAAGCATCTGGCCGGTATACAGATCTGTCACAACATGATACAGCTTGTCATCCTGGATCTCGATCCGCTCTCCGTCTGCCCTGGTGAGATAACAATCTGTCACCTTATTCAGGATCATCCGATGTGGATTGTATGCAAAATTCAATCCACTGCAATATAACCTTGCCGTTGTCATAAAATCCGATACAGAAGCGTCCACCTCCGCTGCCAGCTTCAGCTCTTTTCCGGTCAGGTATGCACTGATCAGCGGATATCCGGCAACACCGTCCTTTCCGATCCCTAGTGAAAAGGAATTAAAAACATCCTCTACTGTGATATCGCCCTTTGTGTATGTGTCCCGCACGGTTCCGCTTGGAACAACGGCAACATCAACCGGATCACCATCATAATACTCGGAATTTTCCACTGCATATATGTATGCATCGGACATGATATCACCAAGATTCAACTCTTCGTGCTTCGTGCCCATTTCTTCCAGACTGTTGAATTCAACATCATTTTCAGCAAGAACCTCTTCCCTTGTATAGCCGAAATCGGCAAGATAATTCTTATCCACCGTATCCATCAGGGCATCGATCTGTTCCTGTGTCGCCTGGTCCGGTTTTACATCCTCAGAAACAGGGATCAGCTCATAGGATGTCAGCTCCCACCGTCCGTCCTGCTTCTGTGTCATGGAAAGTGATCCCAGATTTCTTCCGTATTCGCCGCAGGATACGATATATGTGTTCCCATGCTGAATTGCCTCTTTCAGCTCTGAGTGCGTATGTCCGCTGATGATCAGATCGATATCCGGCACCTCTTTTGCAAGGATCTCATCCTCCGATTTGTTCTCATCCTCCCAGGTTCCTCCATGGGACACACAAGCGATCATATCCACTTTTTCATTTTTTCGGATCTCTTCTACCGTCTGTTTTACGGCCTCAACCGGATCCTTGAACTTTAATTCACAGGTCGGTGCACATTCCAGGGCATCCTTACCGAACACACCGACTACCGCAACCTTTACATCTCCTTTTTGAACTACTACATAATCCTTCACACCGTAGGCTTCAAATGCCGACCGGATCTGCTTCTGACCATCGCTTAATCCATCCTGCTCCATGCTGTCCCAGTCCACGTTGCACACTACCAGTGCCGGCACTGTCTCACCGGAAGCCTTCGCAGCCTCCAGCATATTTGCCAGTCCCTTTGAACGATAATCATATTCATGATTCCCCAGAGTCGTCACATCATACCCCAGATATCCCAGCATCCGAAGCTCTGCCGCCTCCGTTTCGTATACGGTCTGAATCAGGGTTCCCATGGAAAAATCGCCGCCATCCAGCACCAGGGTGTCCGGATCTTCCTGCTTCTTTTCATCGATCAGGGTTTTGATCCTTGCAAATCCGCCAACTTCTTTTTGCTCTCCATCTACGATGGTTGAAAAGCTGTTCAAATGCGAATGTGTATCATGGCTGAACAAAACATCGATCTGTTTTGCCTCGGCTGCTTCCACCGGGACATTCCATGCAAGAGGAAGCAGCAATGCAGCAATAAGCATGATCGCCAGCAGCTTTGCTGAAATTTTCTTTCGTGTTTTCATAACACTCTCCTTTTGTATATAGTTTTCTTATGCATTTTTACAAAACCATCAATAATGTTCCCACACCGATCAAAATACATCCCATCATCGATTTTGCTGTGAATTTCTCATGCAAAAAAACAAATGCCAGTACCAGTGTGATCACAACACTCAGCTTGTCTATCGGCACAACCTTCGATGCATTGCCTATCTGCAGAGCACGATAATAGCATAACCACGAAGCACCCGTTGCCAGACCTGAAAGGGTCAGAAACAGCCAGCTTTTTTTGCTGATCGCTGCGATCCCGCCCTGGGTATTTGTGAGGAAAACCATTCCCCACGCCATAACCAACACCACCATCGTTCGAATCGCTGTTGCAAGATTCGAATTAACACCGGCAATACCTATCTTGGCCAGTATGGAGGTCAACGCCGCAAATACAGCAGACAGCAAGGCAAACACAAACCACACAGTAACTCCCCCCTTAAATATAAGATTTTTCTTAACTATCCCAATACAAGTCCATCATATCATTTCCCCTCTGATATGTCACTATTTACAATTTCCTCCGCCGTATATTCCTCTATTTCTGTCTTTGTCACCTGTTTGATATGCTTTTTCTTCAGGCGCAGATATACGAATTCCCGAAAGATAGTATAGAACACGGAAAGCAGCGGAATGAAAACAAGCATACCTACAATTCCCATAAGGTTTCCGCCGATCGTAACTGCTGCAAGAACCCAGATCGACGGAAGTCCTACGGATTCACCCACAACATGAGGATAGATCAGATTTCCCTCGATCTGCTGCAGCACCAGAAATACTATAATAAATAAAATTGCCTGTTTCGGATTTACCATAAAGATCAGAAAGCTTCCCACCGCACACCCGATGAAGGCCCCGAAAATCGGAATCAATGCGGTAAACGCAATCAAAACTCCGATCAAAAGTGCATATGGCATCCTCAAAATACTCAGTATCACAACAAACATACAACCGAGGATCACAGCTTCCAAACACTGACCTGCAAGAAAATTTGCAAATGTCCGATAAGTCAGAGAACAGACTTTAAGAAAAGCATCTGCCTTTTTCTTTGGGAGAAAGGCAAAAAATACTTTTCGGATCTGCACATGCAGCTTCTCCTTCTGAAAAAGGACATAGCAGGCAAATGAAAAAGCAATAAAAAAGGTTGCCAATCCACTGACTATGGAACCCACTGCTGACATTGTAGTATTCATCATATTTCCTGCACCGTTTCCAAGAAGGCTTATCCCCCACTTGATCGCCTGATCCGGATTAAACTGTACCTGATCTACCAGCTTCATGATTTCCTGATTATTATGAGAAAATTCCCGGATCCAGCTTTGCATCTGCGGAATAAAATCAGTGATACTCATCATCAGAGTTCCCATTGTCCGCGTAAGCTGCGGGATCACACCAAACATCACCAGTACGATCACGCCAACCGCAAATACGATCGTAAGGAACAGACTTATCGGTCTTGCCAGTTTTGCACCTATCTTATTTTCTTTTTTTACCCTTCCAAAAATTTTCTTTTCCAAAAAGCTCATCGGCACGTTGGTCACAAATGCGATCGCTCCGCCAAGTACAAAAGGAAATGCGATCCCCCATATTTCTTTCAGCACATCGAGCACCACATCAAACTTCCACAGGGCGACCACAAGAAATGCTGTAAACACAATAAGCTCTCGGATTTTTTTTACAGATATTTTACTTATATCCACTATCATTCTCCTCTTTTTCTTAATTTCATGCGTATCCATTTAAGCAGCTGAATGATCGGAAGACTTGCAAACGCATACAGATATACACAGCCAAGCTGCATCAGATCCAACGTCTCTACTTTAAACAGGAGATGAAATCCTGGAACCGTCAGTACAACGGTAATGAGTACTGCCCCAAGTACAAATGCTCCCTGAAGCCATTTATTATTAAAGAAACGTTTTGTAAAGATAACCGGATGATCCGATTTGCAGTTGAATCCATGGAACAGACGTGCCAGACAAAGTGTTCCGAAGGCATAAGTACTGCCAAGCAGTGCACCATTCTGATGATATCCTGTCAAAAATCCGATCATCGTCATCATACCGATCACCAGTCCTTCCAGACCGATTTTACCAAGAAAATCCTTTGTCAGTATTGACTCGTCTGCTGATCTTGGTTTCTCATTCATCACCTCACTGCTGTGCGGCTCCACGCCTAATGCGATCGCCGGAAGGCTGTCTGTCAAAAGATTGATAAACAGCAGATGTACCGGTGCAAAAGGAACCGGAAGTCCTGCAAGGGATGCACAAAGAACTGCCAGGATCGCACCAAAGTTTCCTGACAGAAGAAACTGGATCGCATACTTGATATTCTGATATAAATTTCGTCCGTTTTCCACTGCTTTTACAATTGTTGCAAAATTATCATCTGTAAGCACCATTGCTGCGGCATCCTTTGCGACCTCGGTTCCGGTCACTCCCATTGCAACACCAATATCTGCCTGCTTCAATGCCGGAGCATCATTCACACCGTCTCCGGTCATTGCCACGATCATCCCCTTCTCCTGCCATGCACGGACAATACGGATCTTGTGCTCTGGTGACACTCTTGCATACACAGAAATATTCGGGACAAACTCCTTCAGCTGCTCATCACTCATATTTTCAATATCAGCACCCTCACAGGCCTCCGACAGATCGTGTAAAATTCCGATTCTCTTTGCAATTGCCGCTGCTGTGATCTTATGATCTCCCGTGATCATGACCGGCCGAATCCCCGCTTTTATACATTCTGCCACTGCAGCCTTTGATTCTTCCCTCGGCGGATCCATCATAGCGATCAGGCCAAGAAATACCAGATGTTTCTCATCTTCTGTCGTCAATACATGCTTCTCCGGAATTTCACGATAGGTAAATGCCAGTACCCGTAACCCTTCCATTGAAAATTCCTGATTCTGGCGCCGGATCTTTTCTTTATCTGCTTCTGTGATTTCCCGAACTCCGTCCTTTGTCCAGATCCTGTCTGTCAGCTCCAGAAGCCGGTCAACCGCACCTTTTACGATCATCCGGTTCTCATCATCAATTCTGTGAAGTGTTGACATCATCTTACGGTCACTGTCAAAGGGAAGCTCTCCTTCCCTTGGATAAAGCTTTCTTACACCAGCAGCCTCGATTCCGTACCGGCTGCCCAGATTGATCAATGCCGTTTCCGTCGGATCTCCGATCTCCACTCCATTTTCATTTGTTGAATCATTACATAAAATGCTGTAGTCCAAAAGACATCTCTGCGCCGGATCTGCTACATCAATTGCATCTGCTGTGATTCTTTTTCCATCAATATAATAATCTTCTACTGTCATTTTGTTCTGTGTGAGTGTTCCGGTCTTATCCGAACAGATAACAGATACGCTTCCAAGACCTTCTACAGCCTGAAGCTTACGAATGATCGCGTGCTCCTTTGCCATCTTCTGTGTTCCGAAAGAAAGGACGATCGTCACGATGGAGCTTAAAGCTTCCGGAATCGCTGCGACTGCAAGTGCTACTGCAAACATAAATGCACTGCTGATCTTCTCACCGCGGAATACACTGATCGCAAACAGAATTCCGCAAAATATCAGGATCAGAATGGAAAGCTTCTTTCCAAAATCATCCAGATTCACCTGAAGTGGCGTCTGTTTTTCCGAAGTCGATTTCAGAAGTCCCGCAATCTTTCCAACCTCTGTCTGCATTCCTACATTCGTTACAACCGCTCTGCCACGCCCATATGTGACAAAACTTCCGGAAAACAGCATATTTGTCCGATCACCAAGCGGTGCTTCTTCCAAAATAGTGTCCATACTCTTTTCAACCGCAAGGCTTTCCCCGGTAAGGGCACTTTCATCGACCTTAAGGCTTGCATTTTCAATCAATCTTCCATCGGCCGGGATCATATCACCTGCTTCAAGAAGGATCACATCTCCTACAACCAGTTCTCTTGCCGGGAGCTGTACCGCCACACCATCACGTAATACCTTTGCCTCCGGTCCGGAAAGCTTCTTTAAGCTCTGCAGGGACTGCTCAGCCTTTACTGTCTGCACAGTTCCCAAAATCGCATTGATCGTAATAACGATCACGATAACTGCTGCACTTTCCACATCTCCAAGCATACCGGATATCACTGCCGATGCGATCAGGATCAGCACCAGAAAATCCTTATACTGTTCAAAGAAGATCTGCAAAATACTTTTTTTCTTTCCTTCTGCAAGCTCATTCCATCCGCACTTCTCTCTGGACCGTCTGACCTGTTCATCGGTAAGCCCTGATTCCCTGCTTTCCACACGCTCGAGAACTTCTTCTGCTGTCTGCTGATAAATTTCTTTCATTACCTTTGCCTCCTTTTTTGCAAATATTCACCAACTGTAATTTTTTTATGCAATAAAGGATTTTTTTGATAAAAGGATATAAAAAAAGAAACCCTTATTGCACAACAAAAAATGCAATAAAAGTCTCACCATTTCCCTGCAGCGCCGGATGTTTCCACCGTACTGACGACACTGCAAACGCAGATTTCCAAACGTAGGTTACTCCCCTTTATCAGTTTTAATAGTATAACAGGATCGGTACCTCTGTCAAGATACTTTATAAATCACACCTTGCAAATATGATACTCCGGCAACAGAAAAACTCCCATTTTTTGAATGGAAGTTTTTCTGTTACCCTGAAAGTATTATAGGCCTGCAGCCGTTTTATTACCTTTTAAGATTTATTACTCTGATCAGCCACAATATTTCCCTGTACAACTCTTCCCTGATTTTTTCCTTTTCTCAGTCCTCGAACTACCTGCACATTTCCAAGAATCAGATAATCCATTTCCCTCTTAGTGATTTTCGCAAAATTTTTCTTTGAAACAAAATAGAAGGTAACTCCCATCAACACCCACACGATCAGTGCTGCAAAGGACTGTGGAGCCATGAATGCTGGAGAACCGGGCACGATCAGGAGCAGCAATATTACAACAGAGATCACACAGCCGCCCATTGCTACTGCCGGATGGATTTTATTTGTATCTGTATCATCGCCATATTTTTTCAGAAGAATATAAGCACCTGCACAGGTAAAGAAATATCCGAACGCAGTACCTACGGAACACATATCTACAACCCAGCCGATCACTTCTCTGCCGAAAAATGGGCAGATACAGCAGATGATCATGGTAAACCCAACACATATGGACGGAGTTTTATGCTCCGGATGAACCTTTTCAAAAGCTGACGGAAGCATTTTTGCTCTTGCCATACCAAATAAAAGACGGCTGGATGTCATAAAGAATCCGTTCATACCGGTAAAAATCCCCATACACACTGCCAGTGCCACAAAGCACACACCAACTTTTCCCATTGCAAGATCAAGAACTGCACCTGTATGCCATTTTACAAGAGTTCCATTCGCATCTGTCATAGTCAGAACCTGCTGCCAGGGAACAACACAATCTGTCACCAGTGCCATTGCACCATAGATCAAAGCACCTACGATCAATGCTGAAATGATCAGCATTTTGCACTTCTGTGGTGGAAAATCATATTCTTCTGCCGCCTGTGGAATACAGTCAAATCCTACATAAAGGAACGGAGCCAATGCCAGGATAGATACAAAACCGCTTCCAAGAGACTTGCCTTCGGCTCCGTATGCCGGCTGCAAGTTTGAAGCATCAAAATGTCCTGTTGCGATCACACCAATGACTGATACAACAACCGCTGCACACATGATAAGGACCATCGCAAGCTGAAGATTTCCTACAGATTTCGCACCTTTGTAATTCATGATCCCGAAAAGTATGATAAAGAACAGGGATAATCCGACTTCACCCATATATACATCATATCCTGCAATTGTATACAGGTAACCTCTGTTAAAGACTCCAGGAAAAATATAGGATGCCAATACCGGAAGTGCCGTTGCATTCAAAGCTACAATAGACAGATATCCAAGCGACAGCATCCATCCGCATATGTACGAAGCAGTTCTTCCAAAGCCTTTATATGCATAGGCAAATTCACCACCCGCTACCGGGAATTTTGCGATCATATAAGAATAGCTGTAGCCTACCACGATCATTAAAAGACCGCCTGCCAGAAATCCCAGATACAGCGGAAGCGGTCCACCTGCACGTTCTGTCCAGAGACCACCCTGTATAAAACATCCCCATCCAATGATGGAACCGACTGCAACTGCCCAGATCGAACCAGGTCCCATGGATTTTTTTAATTTTGTTCTTTTATTTCTTTCACCCATATATATCCTCCTGCTTCATCAATCATATCATTCATCATCTTCTCTGGTTTCTTCACTGATCGTATATGCCTCACTGATATCGGAAACAAAAATTTTTCCATCACCATAATGTCCATACTGCCCACTCTTTGCACTGTTAATGATAATATCTACAACCTCATCTTTCTCTTTGTCCCCAACAGTAATATACAGCATGTTTTTTGCCATTTCCTGATAAAGGACATCCCCTACCTGAATTCCTTTTTCCTTACCTCTTCCTGAAATTGCCCATTTTGAAAAAGCAAAATATCCTTCCTGCTCCAGTGCTTTGATAACGTCCATCACTTTCTCAGGTCTTACGATTGCTGTGATCAGTTTCATAATCCTTCATCTCCCATCCATAAATACAAAAAGAGCCCAGATACAAAAGTATCCGGACTCCATCGTCTCTCTCTATATTATCATTATTTTTTTCAATATTCAATCAAAATCTTTCACTTTCCGGCCAGATATCGATACATCTCATCCAGCATCTCGTCTGTGATCTCTACCGGATTGTTATAAAGGTTCGGGTGTCTGCTGATGCGAACCAGCTCCGCAATCTGATCATCATCAAGCTCCAGATCCTTCAGATCACACCGCAATCCCATTTTTTTCTTTAATTCAAGAACTGCATCCGCCATCTCTTCTGCATCTTTGAATCCAATCCTTCTGGCAAATTCCTCTACACGTTCACCACCTTCGCCTTTTGCATTGATTCTTATAAAATAATCCAGGGTCAGGCCACACGCCTCGCCATGCGGGATGTGATAAATATTGGTCAATGGAAATGAACACGCATGGGACGAAGTAGTTTTCGGTAAAGTAAACGCCAATCCTGCGATCAAAGATGCTTCGCACATTTTCTCCCTTGCTTCCTCATCATCGGGCTTCCTGTATGCTCTGTAAACATATTTAAATACCAGTTCTGCTGCATGCATCGCAAGTACATCACAGATCGGCTGATGACCTTTGCTCCAATAGCCTTCGATCGCATGGGAAAGAACATCAATTCCTGTTCCTGCCGTAACCTGCGGTGGCATTGTATAAGTAAGTTCCGGATCAATGATAGCTGCTGCCGGATAAAATCCCTCTGATACGATCGGCGCTTTTTTTCCATTTGCATGATCCGAAAGAACTGATACACAGGTCACTTCACTTCCTGTTCCTGCAGTCGTAGGAACTGCGATCAGTGGAAGATGTTTCTCCGGCATTGCTACTCCGGTTCCATGATACTTACGGATGGAATCCGAAGTCAGAGCTACACTGGCAGCTGCTTTGGCACAATCCATGGGACTGCCTCCACCCAGTGCTACCACAAATCCGATATTTTTCTGCCGGATCACTTCCGCACAGGCATCTACCTCTACAACGTCCGGGTTTGGAGAAACATCTCCAAAAGAAGCAACGATCATTCCTTCTGACTCTTTTATGACCTTTTCGGCAAGACCGCTTTTAAAGAAAAACGGTCCTGCCACCAGAAGGCCTCTTTCGCAGCCAAGCTCTCTGGCTATTTCTTTGATTTCTTTTACTCTGCCTTTGCCGAAATGAATTTTTACCGGCTGTAGATAATCCCAGTTCATAGGCTACCTCCTGCTTTATCAGTCACAAAATTTTTCATCGACCATTGTAAGCACTTCATCAAGGATCGGGAGATACTCTTCCAGCTCCTCTTTCGTGATGATCAGTGGCGGACAGATTTCAATAAAGTTCTCACGTCCGAAGGTTGCAAAGCCACGTTTCTTTAATTCTGCAAATATCCACGGCATTACCGGTCCGGGTACGCCGTATTCCTGCATCGGTTCTCTGGTTTCTTTATTCTTGACTACTTCAAGTGCACCGAACAAACCGATACATCTTGCTTCACCAATACATTTATGCTTCTTTACCATCTCATCCATAAACGGAGCAACGATCTCGTGCATCTCAGCTACATGGCCCTCGATGTCGTGTTCTTTATAATATTTCATTGCTGCTACACCAGCCGCACATGCAAGTGTATGTCCACTGTAAGTAAGTCCGCACTGAAGAACATTTTCCTCAAAATACTCCGCAACCTTTTTACTTACAATACATCCGCCCAGCTGTACATAACCACAGGTAACACCTTTTGCAAATGTAATGATATCCGGTTTCATGTCGAAATTCATAAATGCAAACATTTTTCCTGTACGGTAAAATCCTGCCATAACCTCATCACAGATCAGAAGGATTCCATATTTGTCACAAAGTGCACGAACACCTTCCATATATCCGTCTGGAGGAAGAATGACACCGTTTGCACCTACTATAGACTCCATCAGGATCGCTGCCACATTTCCGGGGCCTTCATATCTGAGCTGCAGATCCAGCGCATCCAGATATTTCTTCGTTACCTCTGCATCATCAACTCCTTTTGTATATCCGTCACGATACATCTGAGGGTTCATAAAGTGTACGAATCCATTTGCACCACCGATCTCTGCTGCATATCTTCTCCAGTCACCGGAAGCATTGGATGCTCCAAGTGTAGCTCCATGATAGCTTCTGTAGCAGGAAAAGATCTTGGTTCTTCCGGTTACCATACGTGCCATTTTTATAGCATTCTCATTGGATTCTGCTCCACCATTTGTGAAGAAAACTCTCTTGTATGTATCTGCTCCTGCTGCTTCTACAAGCATTTTTGCCAGCATGCTCTTAGGCTCGGATGCATATGCCGGTGCCATGAAGCACATCTTATCAGCCTGTTCCTTGATCGCTTCAACGATCTCCGGAAGCTCATGTCCGAGGTTGGAACACACCAGAAGTGAAGCCATATCTGCATATTTTTTTCCATCATAATCGTAAAAATAAATTCCCTCGGCTCTTTCTACCGGTAAAGTATCTGCTCCTGATCTTGCCCATGACTGCATCACATAATCTTTGTGCATCTGTGCTACTTCTTTTCCTGTTAAACTCATAATAACTTCCTCCTCTTTATCTGTAATTCAGTTTTAAATATTGTTCATTTTTGCGGTAAACAAACTTATTATTTGTTGTAGAATAAGAAAAGCGCCCGGCCCACATTCATTTGTGAACCAGACGCCTTTGTCTTATCTGAGTCATATATTACTCTCGACACTGGCTGTCTGCAATAGACATCTATCCAATTATTTTTGTGCTGCAGCACAATCGTTATTATTCTGCTGCCGCATTTTCCTTTTACATTTCATTCATCTGATATAACAGGAAACCCAGCCTCAGCTGAAAACGCACATCAAAATCAGAAAGATTTTTTCCAAGTATCTCAGCAACCTTTCCAAGCTTATAATTAATTGTATTTCGATGTACGATCAATTCCTGTGACGCACTTTTGACACTGCAGTCGTTAGCCAGGTAGCACTGAAGTACTCTGACCAGATCTGAGTGGTTCATCTCATCATATTCATACAATGGAGCTACTGTATCTGCCAGATATTCTTTTATTGCTTCCTTATCTGTAAGTGTGAGCAGTACCCTGTAAATCCCAAGATCTTTGTAAAAAATAATCTTTCCGCCATCTGTGCTTTGCTCGCCCGGAACCTGACAGACACATAATAGATCAGACATTTTTTCCGCAAACTGATAGCTCTTATAAATCTGCCTGATCCCGGAAATCCGCTTACTTACACTTACAAAAATCTGTTCCTTCTGACATACCATCCTGCATAGTATCTGAAAAATCCTCTCTGTAGTTTTTCTGCATGCTTCATCAGAATAATCACACAAAACCAGAAGAATCTGCTTATCCTGGGCACAACACAAAATCCCATTATAATTACAGCGGATATGACTGCTCAGTTTAGATAAAATCTGCTCTAGCCTTGTTCCTGTTACACGATCATTGTCTTCCAGAACACACACATTCACAACCGTATATGCACTGTCTGTAAAATACCCTTTTCTCATCAGTGCCGAAACATACAGTTCTTCCTGGGACGGACATAAAAAGGCATTGTTCAGTGCCGTCGCAACCTCAATTGCGTTCTGCTGCTCTTTTGTTATTGCAAAACATATGATCCGCATGATTTCAGCCATTCGAACCCTCCACGGTACTTCAAATACCGGGAATCCCTTTTCATTTGCAAAATCAATAACATCCTGTCCGATCTCACTGATATAAGGCCCTGTATTGATCACGATTCCACTGGCTTTGTTTCGCCATACTTCCTTTACCAGACGAAGAAGAGTTAGATTTTCATTCAATCCTAATCCAGTTGTAAAAGTAAGCTCCTGTCCCTGCAGAAATGCAGAAATCGTGTCGCTGTCTACCATATGCGTCCATGACACTTCATGATCCAGTCCTGTCTCACCTGCTACCAGCTTCATCTCCAGATGCTGTACCTGTTTTATGATCTCACGCAATGTTACTGCCATATTTATACACCTTTCTACACCGCAGCTTCCTATGATCAACTGCATCAGACGATCAAAGATACTCCAGATATCAGAAGCAGTATATAAGTCAAATTCAGAAATACCTTCTGAGATACTTTACATACCAGCTTTTTACCTAACCATGTAGCTATAAGTAATGGCAGGATACTGATACAGATCAGTCGAATATCTGCCGTTCCAACCAGGCCGCTCCTGAACTGGGTAACCATCAGAAAAAAATTCAGCACCACCCATACAGGGGCCACTGTCGCACGAAATTCTTCTTTTTCTTTCAGTACCTGTGTTGCATAGATCACAAGTAAAGCCCCTCCTGATACAAACATACCATGAATTATCCCTGCCAGGATCAGAACTATCCACAAAATGAGATCCGGAAGTTTTTTCTCTGTATGGATGCACAGATTCTTTAATGCAACTACGACGATTATGATTCCATATATTGTCAGAAGAATATTTTCAGATTTCACGATCCGGCAGATCTGTATCCCTGCAAACATTCCAACCAACATGACCGCAGACATCTTAAGCAATTCTTTCCAGTTTATATGTCGATATCCGGTCACTGCGATCATCAGTCCGGACAGCCAGGCCATAACATTCAGGACCACCTTTGCATGATCCAGCCCAAGCAAATAAACGGAAGGCGGCATCGCCAATACCGTGCCGGCAAACCCTGTGATAGCCTGAATAACATTAGAAACAAACAATACAAGCAAAAATAACAATTCTTTCATAGAGCATTCTTCCTTTTCTATATTATCTGTTTACCGCACACTCTTTATCACTGCTGATAAAATAAAAAGACGCTTTGCAATAATGACTGCAAAACGTCTTTGTTTTTCTACACTCTCGATTTTAGCACGCTAAAAAGCAAAAGTCAACAGTTGCCTTTCTCCATTACCTTGACACATTCTTTTGTATTATTATTTTTTGCTATTTTTCTTAATGACAGCTATGGCTTCCACATCCATGTTCGCCACATGTATGTCCTTCCCCGTGGCTGTGCTCGTGATGAGAACATTTCACATCCGGATTATACTCCAGTGTTTCATTGATAAAAGCTTCTACTGCTTCATCCGCATCTCCGTCTCTCCTCTTGTTTAAATCTTCTATAATATTTGTCACGGCTTAACAGCAGATTTTGTGGTTAAGTCGTTGTTTATTTAATAACAAGAATACGCTAGTATGTCAAGCGTGCCTGTCTCTGCTTTGTTCTTAATGAAATTCTCAAGTAAACACTTAACTATTCTTTATAATAAATATCTTTCTTACAAAAAATCCTTTTTTATACTTCCTACTTCTTCTTTAAGTGAACTTCTCATATTCTTAAACATATTTCGCATATGCCTATTAAGTTCATCACTCGCTGTTTTACAGTTATACTTTGAAAACTCTTCCAGTCTATCATATATAAACTTTGTAGATTCTCTAACCAATTTATAACATTCTTTTTCTTCTCTTGAATTCAAAAAATCTTCTCCTTCAACAGTTACAATACTTTCAAACAACTTTATATACACAAATAGAGTCATAACTTTTGCCATATAAATATTATCTGATTTATCACAAGAAAACTGTCCATCATCAATAAATTCATTTATTATTGAAAAATTGCAATGTGCATAATTACACAGAAAAGCATAAAAATCATAAAAATACCTTTTATCTCTTCCAAGTTTCATGTCAGATGGATTCCTTTGTATATATTCAATAATTTCCTGAGTTCCTCTTTCTACTGCTTTTCCATTTTGATAAATAATTTTTCTTGCCGCAATCAATTGAGGAATGAAAATAAAATCATTCAATATATCAGTATTATATTCTTCATCTATATATCTACTTGCTATATATCCTTCAAATGATGTTCTAAGAATAATAAATACATCTTCAACATGTCCAAGCCTTAGTAATTCTCTTATTGAGCCTAAACTCTTAATACTCTTTGTAAAAACAAAATATTGAAAATCATCAACAAATCCATTTCCAATTTTGCCACTTATTTGAGCATTATAATATCCATATCTAAAGCAAGCATATTCTACAAACTTTCTGCCTCGTAACAAGTATTGATTTATAAGCTTATTGCATATAAGTTCATTATCCATTTGTATACCTCTCTATTTCAATAATTAATCTTCTCTATTATCCCTGCCATAAAACAAAGTCTATCATATACTCATTATCATTAACCCAATATGTTATTACCTGTAATAAGGTATGAACTTTTTGTTTTTCAAAAACTACAGGTAACAGTTTTTCAGATGGTATCTGCTCCGTTGCTGTAAATACTATAGCATATTCTTTCTGTACATTACGTAATGTACCTACCAAATTGAACTTCTTGGTTTTTGCAATTAAAAGTGCTTTTTCTGTTCTTTCAACAAAACATTTAATTTCGTCACGAAACAAATGTGCCAAAAATTTTATTACCTCATAACATCCATTAATTTCCGATTCAATTTCCTTATGCTCATATAAAACTAATACATATTGCCTAAAAAGTTCATAATACAATCTGTCTTCGTATATCGCATTTTCTCCATACTTTTCATATAAATATTGCTGTACCAAATTTTCATTCTTCTGTGGTTTACTTAAAACAAATCCGTTATTAGTTTCTGTAATCAGCAAATTAATCGGTCCATTATTCTTATAAAACACTTCCCTCCACTTGAGATATTCAATGATTTCAATTGGGGACAGCAACTGCTTGCACATAAGTTTGAAATCATATATCGACATACAATTAACTGCCAAGCCGTCATTAGTGTGGTTTCGAAGTAAATGTTCATATTCAGAAATACTATCATTCTCAAAAACCACTAGTGGAACAACCTCTGCATTCGGATTAATTATTGTTTTCTTTCCCCTGGCATTTATAAAAGAGACTTTTTCACTAGTAATATATGAAATCGTATCCTTTATCTGTTCTTTAGCTTTTTTGCATTTCTTTTTCAGCCACTTCTCTTCTATATTTTTGTCCTGCGTCCTATCCTTTTCATTCCGCTCCTTTAGTTGAATCGCAAGAATAATATCTTCGAGATTTATTATCAAATCTGCTAACTCTATTTCTGTTCCACCTATAGGAGTAAATTTTAAATCTGCATACACAAGTTCTTTATAAAAATAATTTTCCGAAAAAGAACTCAACAGCTTTTCTGAATTTGTCACTTATCCACCACCTATCTATTATCGGCAAGCCATCATCTATCAGCATTTCATATTTAGCAATAATAAGACTGAAATTTTTTAATCCACAGGCTTAATATATCTTCTTCTTTTAGTTGTTCCAATACAAGCCAATAACTCCTTATTCACTAATTCGTTTAATAATTGTCTTGTCCTTGGACCTTTTAAACCTATCTTTTCTGCCACCTGTTCCGTACTATATTCAATACCAGCCTCCATAATGGCTAAAATCTGCTGATGCCTTTCTGATAACGCCATTCCTTCCCTGTTTTTTAAATCTGCTGAATTTTCTGCTGAATTTTCTGCTGATTTTTCTGCTGATTTATCATCAGATTCCTTTTCCATCTTCATCACAAGTGTCACCTGATCAAGATTGGTATCTTCTATCAATTCTGGTTTTATCCATCCTTCTGACTTCCACACAGCAAGAATTGTCGGGAATCCTGAGCCAGCATTATCGCCAAATCCAACCAATCTAAGCATAGTTTGCATATGAGGATTTCTTGACTTTGAATTGCCTCCACGATAAATATCCTCAAGCGGAAGTTTCAAAATTCCCGGATTTGTAAATTCAAATGAGTCTGACCTCTTAATTACCTTTAGCACACCTGCATCCATTAAGTAATCCGCGTGAATAATCATATTTACAAAACCTTCACGAACTGCTTTGTGAACCGGAGTATCATCTATACGCTGAACGCCACCTTCCAATTTAAATGGCTTTTTTAAGTCCTCCGTTAATTTAGGTGTTACTTTGGTAAAGAAATTAAACAGGTTATTTTCCCATGTGCCATCATAGGTAATTCTGTCATTCCAGCGAATATCTGCTGTCACTTGACTCTCATTACGATAGTCCATAAAAACATTATCAAAGCGTTCTCTGATAGCCTGTCCTGTACCAAACATCAAAAGTCCTGCTAATGTCAAGCCTTCTACTCCAGTTTTTCTATCTTTCCTATAGCCACCCAACTTTTCAAGAAAAGACTTGTCATCTAAAGCATTCCATACATGACCATCATTTCTGATTTCAAAAATCTGACGATATTTTCTTAATGTTTCTTTATCAATATCATCCATTGTATAATACTCAATTATTTGATTATCATTGCCCTCTGGATTTTGATCTCTTATCATTCCTCTAATCTCATGCTCTGTCGCATGATAATCGCCTTCATGATTTCTTTTATATGTTCCCTTATATGGATTTTCACCAACATATACCGGACGCATATTAAAATCAGCTCTAGGAACATGAATCACAATTAGACTTATACTGCCATCTTCGACAATCTTTACATCATCATCTGTTAATAGATTTATATTCACCTTATTCCCATTAATTGTATTCCAAAAATCTTCTTTCTGCTTAGGCGCATCCTCTATTCCTTGTATTATAAATCGTTCCTTCGGATCAGTCTTTGTTTTATCTTCTCTTACTCCAAGTATGATATATCCACCTTTTGTATTGGCAAATGCAGAATATGACTCATACGCAGATTTTGGTACATTTTTTTCTGCTTTTTTGCACTCTATATCAACTTTTTCGCCTTGGTAAATGAGTTCCTTTAACTCTTGCATATTCATGTGTTGCACCTGCTTTCTTTTTTATTTAAATTATAACAATAAGTGTATTTCTATCAATTGAACTTAAAATTTTCTTTCCTAAACATATTTTTATCCAATATCATTTTGAATATTAATAATTCAAGGTGTCAGGTACTTATGAACATACTTACTCATCATACGTTCATTTACAACTAACACTAAAAATCTATATAATCGCTTTAATAATTCCAATAAGTCCTGTTATGGTCCAACATCAAAAAATTTTCTATTTCACAGCCCAAATTATCTTCCATAGTTATCCCTTATTTCTTTACTGCATACATTTCTCTTAATAGATTAGTAACTTCACTCGGTTTTATCTCATCCTTATGAAACAGAAAATCCATCGTTGTAACATAACCAAGATTAGGCATTCCATTGTTTTCCCTACTCAGTTCTTTTAATTTATCATCTTTATCTATCACAATCTGTATTTCGGGTGATATATAATAATTCTCTGTATATTTAAAAATCCAGTAATTAATAAGCTCTAGTTTCTTCGCAAGAGACATGCAATTCATCTGATGATGCAGTCTTCGATATAACCTATCTCGTCTATGATAAAAAGCATAAACAATCGAATAGTCATTCATCGGAAACACACCTATATGAATGTTTTGCATCCTTACCTCTGGTCTCATATCATAAATATTATTTATCTCAATACCTTCTGTATCTTTTGGTAATGCTACTAATGTTTGTGTTGCAATCGGAACTACATATGGAATTTTTTTCCACATGATAATCTTAAAATTATTGCAAGAATTCTTATACAAAACATCCTTATATAAATTCAATTCATCCATATAATCTTTATTATCAAGTTGCTGTATTTCTTCCATTACTTCAACATTTTGCAAAATACCTTTCTGTTTTCCTTTTTGATATATTCTTTTTTCCTGATTTCGTTTAGAAAGCATTAGCAAAATATCCTTTAATGCTATTTCTGCCAGCATTTTTTCTGTCGGTATTTCTTGTAAGGCATCTACATTTTCATACTCTTGAAACAGCTTACTATCGCAATCTCAGCAAATAAAATAAAAAGTTCCCGAATTACTTATACCTTTTTCCTTGTCTACAACAGGTATTTCAATCAACTTATTTGCATGATATAGTTTACCTGCTTTGGCAATATTCTTGAGCACCATTTTAGGTACAGAATGAGAATTACAAAAACTAGTCTGTTCTTTTCCACAAAGAATACATTTTTCTGGTTTTGTCTCTTCTTGGATTTTTCTCATAAAATCATTTATATCTTTTTTTATTTTTATTTCATCTATTTCTTCCGGTATATCAAACATAGGCATACTTTCTCTTCCTCGCATTACTCAAAATGTATAAAATTCATTGATATTTTCCACACACCTTCATTCTTACCATTTCTTTCATAACTTCCTCTATCTGCTTTGCCTTATCATGGGATTCAATCAAGAATCCCATTTCAATATTTCCTTGCATTCCGTGATATGAAAGATTAGCTGACGACACCAGTGATTTCTTTACATCTGATACAATAAGTTTCGCATGCAATGCTGCCATCTTGTCATCTTCTTGCTTTTGATATTCATATATCTGTAAGAATCTCGAACGATATGACATCAGCCTGTCAAGTGCTTCTTTCTGCTTTTCTATATCATTTACATATATACGAACATATACTCCTTGCTGGCTTTTTTTAATAATAACATCGAGCATTTCGGCAAAATAATCTGAGATTGAATAACCAGTTATAGTAAGACTCTTTTCCGTATTCTCTATCATATTACGCATTGTATCTTTGGTTCTTAATGTTTTCACACGGAATGAATCTGGTGCAGTAAGAACAAGTTCTGCGTGTTCAATTTTCTTTGACGAATACATCTTCATACAAAGGCTGATTATATCTGTTATCTCTTGTTCAGAACAATTAGTAAAATGATTTCTAAGTTCTTCAATCACAAGACGAAACTGTGCATTCTCTCTATTAACAGAATAATTTTCAAGTGCATCTACAATCAGACCTGCGATATATTCGATTTTTACACTTGTATTCCACATAAATCTCTCACCAATTCTCTGAAATATCCCATTTCCTCATGCTCCGGTACCGGTACAACTAATGCTCTATCAAGTAGGCGGTTACCATTTTCACATGCAGTTTCTGATATCATAGTACAAGAATGACAGGCAGCCCCATTTAATCTCTCACTCGTCGGATTCTTCATAAAGCATTCTGGGTCTGTTGTACATGTTAAACCATTCTCCAATGCCCCTTTTAAAAGTGGCAAAAACTTATTCATTTCGCCAAGTTCAACAAGTCCACCTAGTGAACCTTCCTTATCCGCCGCACCTGTGTAAATTAAAATTCCACACATATTTTCACTACTATAAATACGTTCATGTAATGCAGATGATGAATATCCTGACTGCATAGACATTTCCTTAATCAACATATGTGAAAGTGTATGTAACAACACATACTCTGCATTTCTTGGTTTAAAATTCTCCCATCCTTTTTTCTGACAATATGCTGCATAACATTCCTCATATTTATCAGAACGAGATTTCACAGTCTCTATCTGCATCCACTGGTTTATTTTTTTTTCCTTATTTAATTCAATAAATACACCTTCACCATTGATTTCGACTGCCGGAAGCCATTTTTCTCCCGAAGAGCACTTCAATTTTACGATATGTGACTGCTCATCCACTTCTGGTTCTGGTGCTTCCAATCTTGTAAAACCTGTCAAAACTCGTACTTCACGTAATCTATGTATTTTAATAATCCTAGAAATATACTCTTTTAAACTTTCACTCAAAGCAACTTCTTCTGCTTTGAAGTACTTAACATCATGTTGATACTCGACATCCTCATGATGCGTAATAGCTGCATACTCCATTTCTTTAAGTTCAGTAAACTCTTTGATATTTTGGCTTAATCTATCATAGGCCGCTTTAAAGTCTTCATAAGAATATTTATCTCCAAAATACTTCTGATAAGCAAATGAAAGACCTGCCTCTTCTCCCATAGCCTCTACCAATGTTTCAATAGTTGCTCTTTGTGCACCCATGATATCATTAATAGGATTTGTCCAAGGTGGAATTGATATTGCATTTCTTGTGACTGTAAAATACACATTAGATGCACCACGCTGGCTAGGTATTACACTCTTCTTACAAATTTTCGCCTTTGCTCCTGGTCTATGCGGATGGTTTCCTGAACAGCATAGACCAGCAAATTTTTCCTTCTGCATTGCTCCAGACATAACTCTCCTTGCACCGCAATTACACTCAACACGGAGTTCTGCAAGTGATGAAGTATTGCCCATTGATTTTAGGTACATATCTTCTTTACAACTTGTTTCTCCATGATGTACCCACCATCTCCAAGGGAAATCGTCCATATGCCCATCTTCGCATACTGTTATAAATCTCGAAGGGTATGCTGGAAATCCACACTTAGGGCATTTCACTTCACCTTGATTCTTTTTGTACTGGTCCATATCAAAATAATCTCTCATATCAAATAAAAATTTACATGTTCCCTTTGAACACACATGGTAGTATGGAAATGACACAACTGGAATATCCTCTTTTCCACCTGTCTTTGGCATAAAGAATCGTCGAACATTCATATAACTAGCCAATCTTGCATCTCTAATTTCTTTACCAATATTGTTAGTATCCCAGTACTCTATATCTAAAACTGTCAATGAATCATTTACAGCATCCATTATCGAGCCTGGTCCATATGTAGTTATTAACTGATTCGGACGAATCTCGCCCAATTTTTTATAAAAATTCATCAGACACCCTCCCAATAAAAAACTGTTGATGATTGCTCAACATCACGCATAGAATTTAGTGTTGGTTTTTCTTTGTCTCCATAATATTCGCCATAGTATGTAAGCAGCCTCTTCTTATCATCAGCTACTGCTGGAACAAAATAATATAGCTTTTCGTCTTTTGCAATGTTCTTCCAAGTATTGATAAACTCATCCATTTCTTTCTCTGTATCTACATAAGACGATGGTGCAGTTATCTTGACTCGCTCAAGAATTTTGTCTTTTATATCTTTGATTTGTTCATCAGAAATATCATTAATGTTTGATGCTCCACCATTATCAGCCATCGTCTCTACCTGTAATCTTAGTAAAGAAACTACCAATGCATGTAATACTCTGTCTCTAGCTCTAGCCGCAAATGGCGTTGCTGTAGTTCCTTCTACATATCTATACATCTGTGAGTGGAAACCAACAAAATTCTCATAATTAGACAAATCCCTTGGTCTGTAAGGATTATAAACAGTAAAAATAATTCCAGGATGCTGTCGACCCACACGGCTTGTTGCCTGAATATATTCAGAGTTCTGCTTTGGCTGACCTACAACTGACATAAGTCCTAAACGGTCAACATCCATACCTACCGCTATCATATTAGTTGCAATAACAACATCATAACAGCCTTGCTTCTCCTTGTTTTTATCATAAGAAATTGCTAACTTTTCAAGAATCTGCGCAATATCCCATGAAGGTATGCGAGATGTAATTTCCTTCTTTCCCTCAAAACTGAGATACCTCTGTTCTGAGCTATTATATTTATTCTTTACAACACGAATACGGCTTGCTATATCGTCGTCAAGAAGGCGCACTGCACCACCCAATTCTCGAATACTATTAAAGTACCCAATCAATGTGTAATATGGATCAATATAATCCTCATATTCCGGTTCCTTTGCTATATCTAGTGCTGTTTGCAAAATAATCGAATACAAACGAATAAGAGTTGTTTTTACAGATTGTCCGCTCGCACATATACCAGCATATTGACGAAATGGCTTTTTTCCATCACTAATCATTCTACTGATTTTTTCTTCTGAAGCATCAACTAAATTTTCAGTTGGAAGCGGTACTTCCTTAATAAAAAATGAATCTCTTGTATCAAAGCCACTTGGCGGAAATTGTGCAAATTCATTTCTCCCATAAAGGAACTTAATCTGTTCCCCAGCATTTCTAATAGTTGCTGTTGAAACAATATACTTAGGTCGAATCTTCTTTCCATTCTTCTCAATACAACACATCTCTTCTACAACAGTTTCATATCCACCATAAATCGTTCCAAGAGGACCAGTAATTAAATGAAGCTCATCCTGTATAATTAGCTCAGGAGGATAGAATGGTTTACATGCAACCGTTTCAGCCCTTTCCAATCCCGCTGCGACATCTGCATTATGTCTTCCTGCATGCTTTTCTCCAATAGCAATATGTCCACATCTACTACAATATCTATCTGTTCTGCCAAATAGCAAACCAACTCGTTCAGACCATGGAAGTCTCGCAAATTTATCTACAGTCGAAATAATCACAGTAGGACACTTTGCATAAATTTCCTCATCAACAAGATAAACCGGTATGGTTCTTCCTGTTTTTAACGAAAACATACAATTCTTATCTGCACAGTGAATTTTAACATACTTTCCCTTTTCATTGATGTCATATTCATCCCGTGTGATTTCCTTACCACAATAAGGGCATTTAATAATCTGCTTTGTAAGCTTCCTTATAAATTCTTTCTTCTTAAATTGATCAGAATCGCTGTATTCGCTAAATTTATTTGGGGTAACATTACCTCCAACCCAGAATCCAATTGAAATTCTTTCCTTACCATATAATTTTTCATTCTTCTCACGCAATTGTTCCATTGCAACAATAAGACGCATCAGTCTGTCTCTCTGCTGAGTTGTAAGTAAACGAAGCGTGTACCTTAAAAATACTGTTACTCCACCATCTTTCTCATAATCAGTTTCATCTGAAGCTGTCAGTCTCCTATATGCTATAGTAAAAGCAATCAGCCCTAAATATGCCTCTGTCTTACCACCACCAGTAGGGAAGTATAATAAATCAACAATATTTCGTTCCGGAGACTCACCATCCATAATCCCATACAAATTCAAAAGAACAAATGCAATCTGGAATGGTCTCCACTCACTGTGATCTTTCTTTCTTCCTTTTTCTGGCATATCAGTCATATAATCTCTTAAGCTGCAAGGAATGCCATTACCATAATCTTTTGAAAAAGCTGTAATACTTCTCTGTAAATACATTGCTTGATTCATAAATACAAACGCTTGATATACCTTATCATTGTTTTCAATCAAATCAATTCCAGCATTCATCCTACGATTTGCATCATTGCATTTATCAATAATAGTCTGACCTGTTGCCTTAAATTTATCATCATGCATAGCTTCGTCGTTTGTCAATGCATCTGTAATCCAACTTCCATACATTTCTGTCAATGTACGAAGATTCTGAATAACTTCTGACTTTTTCTTTGGTGAGCCCATCTGAAGCATCGAAAAGGCATGCTCCGGCATATCATCTATCTGTGCACTTACACTTGGAATTTCATAATCTGGAATAAATGATGATTTTATAGCAGTTGCATTTATCTCTTCTGCTTTCTTTTCCCAAGTAGCAGCACAACCTCTTCCTCTTGCATAAACTGGTCTGCCTTTATAATAATATTCATCCTCTAATTCAACTTTTCTACAGAGATATTCTGGTACAAAAATAGGACTCATTAAATCATCTGCTATGAGCATCTCCACCTGGAACATTACCTTTGCATATTCTTTTTCATCGCCATCTGACTTATCATTATTATGCAAATAAACCGATACCATCTTGTATCCATTGTCTAACTGCATCTTCATAACATAAATATAGATGTTTCCATTAGACTCAAGTGGAATCTGCTTCGAACGCCCCATCAGATTAAAATCGATTTCCACAACATCATTCATCTGCTCACGAATATATATGGTATGTTTCTTCTTTTTCTTATTCTCTGCATCTTCTTCTAAGGTTTCATCTATCACTTCACCCTGCACCTGTTCTGCATAATACTTTCCCCAATTAATATAAGCATTAACCTTTTGAACATCATCAGAGACATAGAAAGACACACCTATAGAAGACGGCTTCTGAAAACCACCTTTTACTCTATCCTCTGCTTCCTCTTCTTCAAAAATTCCTGCCTCCAAAGTTTCTCCATCAGCATCGAAATTCTTTTCTGTAAACTCTACATCATTGTAATTTTCATCTTCCGTTACATCTGTATCAGCAGGATATAATAATCCCGTAATATAACTACTCGTTGGTACTTCATTCAATTGTTCACAATCTGATGTTGGTCCTATTAAGTCTTTTCGTACTGCATCTAAAATCTTCTGTCGAACAATAGCATGTTTAAAATCCTTTATATCAGCCATCTACAACCTCCGTTTATTCTCCATCTACTACAACAGGATTTGCCATACCAATTACATATTTGAATGTATTACCTACTATAATCTTATCCCCTGGCACTAGGCGGTACTCCCAAGTCTTTCCGTCCGCATCCACCTGCGATGCACATTCGCACCACTTAATTGCAGCCTTTGCTTTTTCCTGTACATCTTCATTATCTGTTTGATTTACAGCCTTCACTTCAATCATATATTTCTTGTCAGCCGTCTCTACTAAGAAATCAGGATTATACTGTTTTGCCGCCTTATAAAATAGTCCTAACTGATTCAAAGGTGGCTTTATAAATCTAATAACTTCTGAATCCTCTTCTAATACCACAGACAACCTTCTCTCATCATCACTATCAAATGCATTCTCTGCATAGTATGATTTCTTATATCCTTCAAACAAATATTGCTTAATATTTTTCTTATCTGGCACTTCCTTCTTAAAATTCAATCGTCCATTTTCCTTCATATTCTTCGCAAATGATTTGAATACAATAAGGTCTTTCTGAACGTTAAATACAAACTCAGTGCTTTCTTCCTTTGACGCATATATCTGTTTTCTTAAGTCCTCTACTATAACAGTTGCGTATCTACGGACAATCTTCTTTTTTTCTTCATCCGTACCTTCGATTAATGCGAGATACTGATCAACCACCTCAAGAATAAATTCTGCATCATCAGAACTAAACTCCGGAATACTCTCCAATAAAGAAACTGCAAGCATATTCTCAGGATTTTCTACAATAAGTGCATCTGCATCCAGCACTTGCAGCAACTTACCATTTACAGCGTCATATCTCTCGATTCTCGATGCCGCAACATCAAAATCCATAATATTTCGTTTAACAGTAAAAGACTTAAATGTAATTGTCGAACTATAGCTAATTCCAATCTTTGGAACAGAGATAGCAACTTTCTTTAACTCTTCAACTTTCTTGATAAACTCTTGTTTTGCATAGGGCAATACATTCTTACTGCCAGATGACTTCTGTAAATCAATCTGTAATGAAACATCCCCCTGATGTACAGTAAATGATGTATCAACTGCATCAGTGCTCATGCCCGTCTGTGTCATTTTGTGATCTGATGCTGTGCCATCATTTGTTTCTTTTTCAGCATCGTTAGCAAAATAATCAAAAATAGACATCTGTCTACTATCACTTTCGGACTTCTTGGGTGCTACTTTCTTTACAAATGCTTTCTGATACTCAGCAAACAGATTCTCCACCACATTTTCATTATTCAAATCTTGGTATGATTTCACTTTACTTTCGCATAACGCTTCATCAAATAATGAAATCTGCTGGTTCTCAACTGCTGGCTCTACCATAACTGTTTTTGTGTTCGGTATATCTTCCTCATCAAGATTTCTCTTCTTAAATACAGGGTTATTCTTGATATCATCCACAATCTCTCGATAATGATCGTGAGCAACAATATCCAAGGTATCTAATTCCTCAATACCCGTTATCTCACCAAAAGGAAGCCTCAATCCTCTACCAATAGTTTGAAGTGCCAATATATCACTCTTTGCAGCATTAAGTGGGATAATCGTAAACAGATTATTTACATCCCAACCTTCTTTCAGCTTATATACATGCAGCACAATCTCAATTGGATTGGTATTTTTCTCAATGGTTAGTAATTTCTGAATGTTTTCTTCTGTCTCTGCACCACTTGTGCTGGAGTCAATTTCAATAACCTTACCAACATAACGACCTCCAAAAAAAGCATCGGAATCTATTTTTTCTTTTATTTTTCTAGCATGTGTTGTATCTTTACAAGCTATCAAAACAATTGGCTTTACTTGTTCTAATTGATTATCTATACAATATTTATATACGATGGACTTTCTTCTCTCATGAAGCTTGATTCCATCTTTCAACTTCATTTCCTCTATATCATCATCTGAATATCCTGCTGTATTTGTTCTTCCCATAACAACCGGAATCTTCAAAAACTTCCCAGCTCCATCCTCTAATCCGTAGTGATAAATAATATTCTTATTTGTACTCTTAGGTGTAGCAGTATATTCCAACCCCAACACTGGATTCAGATAATTAATCGCTTTCTTTGATGCTGGGGCATAGTAACGATGCGCTTCATCCATACAAATAACCAAGTCATCAAACGAACGTAACACATCCGCAAAAGAGCCACCCAAATTTTCATTAAACTTGTGAAATTTAAATTCAATATCTCCCCTAGTAAAAATCTTTGAAATATTAAAGATAAATATCTGAATATCAGATGTTTTTTCTACCACCATTTCCTCTTGGATATATCTTACCGGGTATGATAAATAATTTTCCCCATCATAAACTTTGGGTCTTCCCATCTCTGCTTCAAGTCCCTTAAACATGTATTTTGGATGTCCCGGGACCGCCTCTCGACGCATCTTGTCGTAAATCGTATTTCCTGGTGCCAGAATAAAGAAATGTTTGTACCCTTTTGTTTTGTATAAATAATAAATACATGCACCCATTAAACGGGACTTACCAATACCGGTTGTCATATCAAAGCAGAATGATGGAAAATCAAATTCCTTATCTACAGATATTGTATGTGGAGCTTGGCAATTCTCTGATGCTATTTTCTCTGCTTCAGCTTTTGAACTAGTTCTATACTCAATCTTGGAACTGATTGCATCAAAGTATTGTAGCGCTTCATACTGAGGCTCACGCAGGCTCATAGCCCATTTGATTTTATCTACTGAACTCATTATTCCTGCACCTCACTTTCAAAATTACATTTATCCAATAAATCCTTTGGTATTTTTTTCACTTCCACATTCTCTGGAAGAATCATGTCAGCTTGATTTTTCTTACAATAGATAAGTAAACTCTGCTTATCCCCTAAGTTCTTCATTATCGACATCACATACTTTGTATTAACAAATTCTTCTGTGATATGTATGAATCGATTCTCTGATGAATGTCCTTGAAACTCCCCAGATGGTTCATAGGTAAATCCTTCTATCTTGCAAATAGCTTCACATACCATATCCCATGTATAAGATGGATTTATTTGATAAACAGGAAGAACTTTGTTCTTTACAAGTAATGGTTCTGCAAGTTCGTAGAATTTATATCCCCCGCCACCTTGCCAACCTACCTCTTTAGAAATTCCTCCCTGTTCACCATCAATTACGTTATCAAGTCTAACTTTACAATGCGAGTAAGCTTGATTGCCCATCTCAATTCCTATCCATCTTCTATTGAGTTTATGTGCTGTAGCTGCCGTAGTTCCTGACCCCAAAAAACTATCTAAGATCAAATCGTTTTCTGATGTTGTCATTTCCAATATTTGCCTAATTAGTACCTCGGGCTTTTTACCATTAGGGAATTCAACATCTCCCTCTTTAGTCAGATTTTTCATCCAAGCATTCATATCCCAATAGGTTCCCTGCAAATCTTTTTTAAATAGTTTTCCATCTATTACTTCCGATGTATCCCTTAACCATACAAACAATCTACACTTATCCCCTTTGTAGAACTGTTCATATACTTTCCCACGATTTTTGCCTGTTTTGGGAACATACTCAATTGATATCAAATCTTCTTCAATTCCCATTTCTGAACGATAATCCATAATTCTTGTTCGAATTGACGATTGTGCATTTGTTGTCTGGAAAATATCTATTCCATATTTACTATAAGCATCATCAACAGTAATACCATCTCTCTGTGCGATCTGTTTAATCGACATCATTTCAGGATTTTTTCTCAGATATACCTTTATCTCATTTCCATCACCATCAACTGTAGACCCTAAATATTCTTTATCCCCTGGATTCACTAGAACTGTGGTATATTTCCAACTTTTTCCTTCATTCTGATACTGATTGACTAACTCAGATATTTCAGTATAAATATAAGGTCCATTAAATAATGGAAGTAGAGAATAATCTTTTGCGTATACTAGAATATATTCACAATTCTTTTTTAAACGCTTATCTTCACCTCCACCTGATACACCTGCAACATTCTTCATATTTACAGAAATCATATTTACAAAATTATTTCTTCCAAAAATTTCATCACACAATACCTTTAAATATGCCTGTTCTTCATCATCTATCTGAATCCAAATAGTTCCATCTTCGGCAAGTAAATTACGAAGGATTTCTAATCTTTTTTTCATTATTCCTAACCAAATGGAATGCTCTAAATTATCATCATAATGTTCAAACGCTACTCCAGTATTATATGGTGGATCAATATAAATACACTTTATCATCCCCGTATACTTATTTTCCAAAGCCTTGAGTGCCAACAGATTATCCCCATGAATCAGCATATTTTCTGTATTCGAATCACCATATGATTTTGATTTATCTTCAATTAATATTCTTGGTTCAAGTTTCTCTTCCTCATATTTACCAACCCATGTCAATTCTAACTTACCTTTTTTCTCCATGGTAGCCTCCTAAAACTTAATCACTATCTTTGTTACCAGTTGTGTTTTTACCAATATATCTTCTGCAAACTGCTTCTGCATATTTACAGCCTCTTCTTCCAATGTCGACATTTCATTATGAAATGCTCGTACCATTTTTTGTTTCTGTTCTTCTAAAATTTCTATTTGTTTTTTTAATGCAATCTTCTGTCTAAAATCGCCTTCAATTGCATATTTTTCTTTAAGCTCATCTAATTCTGAGGTATCCTTGACTGTGAGCAAATATTCCTCTTTTCTACTACAATATATTTATGGTTAATATCCCTTACAGCCAGTAAGGATTTATCCA